>JBAZHS010000046.1:0-9039 GCA_041652275.1 Parachlamydiales bacterium | reverse complement strand
CCAATAAATTCCGATGATCAAAGCAAAAATCAGACCGAGACGGCAAAATTTCTTAAACTCTTCTTTTTCAAAATTACCGAAATTAAAACGGCAAATCCAGCGAAAAAAATGTAAAATTCCTGCGCCAATTTTCATAAAAAACCCCTTTTTACCAAGGCCTTAAAAAAAACAATATAAGAGCCAACGCTTTATTTGTCTTCTTAAAAACAGACCCGCGACGAACCTCAAAAAGGGCGTAAAAAATTCCTGCTTTACTTTTTTCCCTGCCAGCCCCGGAGCTCTTTTTGATCGCTAAAACAGAAAAAAGGCCTTTCGGCGCCCCGGATCCGGGAAAAGGCTCTTTTTCTATCCTTGAAAAGATCTCTTTTCTAAGCTAAATTGGAAAGTTAAAGAAAGGCAAAGCTTTTTCCTTTTTTAGTTTTTAAAAAAATTAAGTGTCCGGAGAAGCCGTCTTCACCCGGAAAACCTTTTAAAAAAATGTCTGATTATCACTTAAGCCGCCTGCGCAATTTTGCCATTATCGCCCACATCGACCACGGCAAATCAACCCTGGCCGACCGGCTTTTAGAATTTACCAAAACGATTTCCAAACGGGAAATGCATGCCCAATACCTCGACTCCATGGACCTGGAAAGGGAAAGGGGCATTACCATCAAGGCCCATCCGGTCACCCTGAGCTATCTGGCCAAAGACGGCCAGCTTTATCATTTCAACATCATCGACACTCCGGGGCATGTCGACTTCAGCTATGAGGTCTCGCGTTCCCTGGCCGCCTGCGAAGGGGCCCTCCTGGTTGTCGACGCCACCCAGGGAGTGCAGGCCCAGACCCTGGCTAATGTCTTGCTGGCCCTGGACAAAAACCTGGAAATCATTCCTGTCATTAACAAAATTGACCTGCCGGCCTCCGATCCCGAAGAAGTCAAACAGCAAATTGAAAACCTGATCGGCCTGGACGCCCGGGAAGCCATTTTGGCTTCGGCCAAGACCGGAATTGGCATCGAAGCAATCCTAGAGAGGATCATCGCCGCCATCCCCTGCCCAAAGCCGCCTGCCGACGGGCTTTTACGCGCCCTGATCTTTGATTCGCACTATGACACTTACCGCGGCGCCATGGCCTATGTCCGGGTGATCAGCGGCGAGATCAGAAAAAAAATGCTGATCAAAATGATGGCCCTGGAAAAAACCTTCGAGGTTTTGGAAGTCGGCATTTTTTCTCCTTCGGAAAAACCAGTGGAAGTCCTCCGGCCGGGCGAAGTCGGCTATCTGGTCGCCAACATTAAAAATGTCAGCGACATCAAGATCGGCGATACCGTTACCGGACAAAAGCATCCGGCACCGGATGCTTTGAGCGGCTTTAAAATTATTTCGCCGGTCGTCTACGCCGGCATTTATCCGGTCGACTCTTCCGATTTTGAAGCTCTCAGGGATGCCCTCAACAAGCTGAAATTAAATGACTCGGCGCTTTATGTCGAACAGGAAAGCTCGAATGCTTTGGGCTTCGGCTTCCGCTGCGGCTTTCTCGGCCTGCTGCATCTGGAAATCGTTTTTGAACGGCTGAACCGCGAATTTAATTTGGACATTATTACCACCGCTCCCTCGGTCATTTACAAGATCAAACTCAAAAACGGCGAGCAGATTAAAATTGACAACCCCGCCCACTACCCTGAGGCTGGCTCGATTGAAACCATCCAGGAGCCCTGGGTCAAATGCCATATTATGACTCCCACCGATTACCTGGGAGCCGTGATGGGGCTCGGCATGGAAAAAAGGGGCAAGCTAATCAAAACCGAATCAATGAACACCACCCGCCTGCTTCTGACCTATTCTTTTCCCTTAAATGAAATCATTACCGATTTCAACGACAAGCTCAAATCGGTTACCCGCGGCTACGCTTCTTTCGATTACGAGCCTTTGGACTATCAAGAAAGCGATATCGTCAAACTGGAAATTAAAGTCAATGAAGAGCCGGTCGACGCCTTTTCCTATTTGGTCCACCGCTCAAAAGCCGAGGCTAAAGGCCGGGCCATGTGCAAAAAACTCTCCGATGTCATCCCCCGCCAGCTTTTTAAAGTGCCGATCCAGGCAGCCATCGGCGGCAAGATCATCGCCCGGGAAACCATCAACGCCCTTTCCAAAAATGTAACCGCCAAATGCTACGGCGGAGACATCACCCGCAAACGGAAGCTTTGGGAAAAGCAGAAAGAAGGCAAAAAAAAGATGAAAGAATTCGGCAAAGTCCAAATCCCCCATAGCGTTTTCATGGAAGTTTTAAAAACCGACGAGTCCTCGTAGCTCAGTGGATAGAGCGGTCGCCTCCTAAGCGACAGGTCGCACGTTCAATTCGTGTCGAGGACGCTTTTTATTAAAAAAACAATTAAAAAAGGAAACGGTTAAACAAGGATGGCTTTTTAAAGCCAAAGAGAAAAAATCTTCCCCAAAAAAACCTTGTCTTGGCAAGGTCAAGCTTATATACTTTTAAAAGTTAAAGTTAATGTCCAATTTTGAAAAAAATCCGGTCCTCGTAGCTCAGTGGATAGAGCGATCGCCTCCGGAGCGATAGGCCGCACGTTCGATCCGTGCCGAGGACGCTTTTTTAAGACTGCCTGCCAAAAGCATCCAAATAATTTTTATCTAATGTTTAATTTTTCGACTTTGCTCCGAATTTACCAGTGGTTTTTTTAAAAAAAATTATCTTTTTCCATGAAAAAAAACCTTATCGAGCCAGATCGTTTAAAAAATCGGGAAAGCATCTTTTAAATCTTTAGAAATTAAGCAAAAAAAGCTATAAATATTTTTTTTTAACCGGGAAATTTTTATGAGCCTTTTTTATCCTTTTAAGCTTTTTTCCGAATGGCTGGCCTACCAGGTCCTCCGGCTTCCTTCGGAATCTCTCCTCGGCCAGGCGCTCGCTTTTTTTGTCTATGACGTACTGAAAATTTTCAGTTTGCTTTACCTGCTGATTTTTTTTGTCGCCCTGATCAGATCGTATCTGTCCAAAGAAAAAATCCAGCGGACCCTTGCGCACAAAAGGCTCTTTTTAGGCTACCTTTCTGCTTCTTTCCTGGGTGTGCTGACCCCTTTTTGCTCCTGTTCGGCCATTCCGTTTTTTTTAAGCTTTCTGGAAGCCGGCATTCCTTCGGGCCTGGCCTTTACCTTTTTAATTGCCTCGCCAATGGTCAACGAAGTAGCCCTTATTTTGCTGATGGGCCTTTTCGGTTTTAAAATCGCCTGCATCTATATTTTAAGCGGCTTGGCCATCAGCCTGGCGGCCGGCTATCTTATCGGCAAAACCGGCTTCAAGTGGATCGCCAAAGACCTGCTTTTTCAAAACACCCCAACTTCCGGCAGCTGTGGCTGTCAAAAAACCAAAACCCGCTTCCAGCAGGCCCGGCAATATGCTTCTTCGATTTTTAAAAAGATCTGGCTCTATGTTGTTATCGGCATCGGCCTCGGCGCCTGGATTCACGGCTATGTTCCCGATGATTTCCTGGCCAAATACGCCGATGCTTCCAAATGGTACGCCGTCCCCCTGGCAACGCTGATCGGCATCCCGCTTTATTCCAATGCCGCCGGCACCATTCCGCTGGTCAGCGCCTTGGTTGGCAAAGGCCTAAAAATCGGCACCGCCCTCGCTTTCATGATGGCCGTCACCGCCCTTTCCCTGCCGGAGTTTCTCATCTTAAAAAGAATTATGAACTTAAAACTGCTTTTACTTCTCGCCGCCATCGTCGGCTCAGGCATTATCCTGATCGGCTATTTATTTAATTTCCTTCTGTGAAAAACGGCTTCCGGCTTTGGCCCCGGGTTTAATAACGGGCCTTTGGATTTAGACTTAAAAACCCGGACGGCTTTTCTGTTTCCGGTCAAAGCCCGGCGGGAACAAAAACTATTCCCAGCCCCTTTCGCTGTAAAAAACCTGCTTTTGCATCAATTCCAGAGCTTCTTTAACATAAGCAATGGTATTTTCTGGAAGTTCTTTTAAAGGAAACCAGTCCAGAGAAGCGCATTTTGCCGGTTCTTTATTGCTCGGCTCGCCCTCCCATTTTCGGGCGAAAAAAAAGACATCGACCCTCTGGGAATCCGCTGATTTGCGATGCATGATGTGCACCACGGCAAGGTCTTCTTTTTTAAGGGCCACGCCGGCTTCTTCCCAAGCTTCCCTGATAATCGTAGCGCTAAACGATTCCCCGTCTTCGACATGCCCCGCGATCAAAGAGTATTTTCCGTCTTCGTAGCCGGTATTGGCCCGTTGCAGGAGCAGGGTTTTTTGGCCCTTAAGCAGGATTAGATAGGAAGCCGGGATATTGGTGTGCCTGGTTTTCATGATTTTTCCTTGTAAAGCAACTGTTTTTCAATCAACTAAAACGATGGATTTAAAAACATAATAATATTAAAATAGTAAAACTTAAATTAAAAATAAATAAATAAACAAATTTTTTATAAAAAAATGACTTTAATCAATCCTGCTGTTTTGTTTTCCTCTTACCAAAACCCCTATTCTATTGATTTGCTCCGAAAAAGAAAAATTCTTTTAGAGGAAGAAACCATCCTTGATCTCTTTCAGCGGGTCATTTCCGCCCTGGTCGGAGTCGAAAAAAAATTTGACACTTCCACAGAAACGATCGAAGCTTTAAAACAACAGCTGGAGGTTTTTTTAGACCGTCGGCAAATTGTGCTGGGCTCGCCGATTTTGACCAACGCCGGAAGGGCAGGCGCTCCGACCAGCGCCTGCACGGTTATTCCCATCGACCTTAAAAAATCCTTCCAGGAACTGCAGGCCATTATTGCCCCCTACTACGAAAAGGCCATGGGCAGCGGTTTTGATTTAAGCGATTTAGAAGATCCGATCCAGACCCTTTTGGACTTGAACCGGATTTCTCTTTTATGTGAAAAAACAACCAGCCGGCCGCCGGCAGGCATGGCGCTTTTATCCGTTGAGCATCCGAAAGTCCTGGATTTTATCCGGCTGAAAGAAACCGCTGATTTCTCATCTTGGCGGTTTAATCTTTCCGTCGGAATAACCAACCAATTTATGCAGGCCGTAAACAACAACGCTTTCTGGACCTTTTCCGATCAAACGCAAAGGCCGGCCAAAGAAATTTTTACCGCCATCGCCCAGGCAGCCCATAAATGCGGCGAACCAGGGATACTTTTTATCGACCGTATTGAAAAAGACAATCCTACCCCTTCTCTTTTATATAAAAGCGTGGCCCCCTGCGCCGAAGTGGCCATGACGCCGGGAGAAGTCTGCCAGTTCAGCTATTTAAACCTGGCCGAAATGACCAAAAACGAAACCGCTCAGATCCAGTTTGATTTTGATGTTTTAAAAGAGTCGACCGAGCTTTTAACGCGGATTTTGGACAACTCGGTGGAAATTTCCATCGAACACGCCCTGTCTTTGCCGGAAGTCATTGCCGCCAAAAGACGCATCGGCATCGGCATCTGCGGAACCGCTGATCTTTTCATCAAATTAAAAATGGAATACGGCTCTTTGGAAGCTAACCGGCTCCTTGGCGATATTTTGGCTTTGATCAATTACCATTCCAAAAAAACCTCTCTCGCATTGGCCAAGCAAAGGGGCGCTTTTTCATTTTTTACCAGCAGCCGCTACTTTTTAGATCCGGAGTGGACCGGCAGATTTAAAAACTACGCCCAGTCGCACATCTCCAGGGATATGTGGGAGAAGCTAGCCCTGGACATCCAAAAAAACGGACTGAGAAATGCCGGCACGACGGCCCTTCCGCCGACCGGACTGAGCTCCCGGATTGCCCAAACCTCGCAAAGCATCGAACCCCATTTTTCTTTGCTCTTAGGCGGAAAGATCAAGCCCCATTTAAAAAAACAGCTTAAAGCCGACCTAAAAACCGCCGGACTGGAAGACGCTGAAATTAAAACAATTCTCCAAAAGATCAAAGCCGGACAAATTCTCTCCGCCGATTCAAAAATCCCCCGTAAGATCCAAAGGATCTATGCCGTTATAACAGAGATTGAAGCCCAAAAACAGCTGGGCATGGTGGCCGAGATCCAAAATTTTATCGACGAGAGCATTTCCAAAACGGTCAATTTCCCCAACCGGGCCGATATCAAAGAAATCGAAGAAAGCTTTTTGCAGGCCTATCAAATGGGCCTGAAGGGCATTACAGTTTTCCGAGACGGCTGTTTAGGCCCGTTTTAGGCCTTAAATCAGGCCGCAAAAAAAGCCGTCGAAGATCAGCTCTTTTTCAAAAATTGCTTAAGCTATAAAAACCTGACTGCAAAGCCGGCCGTTGTTGGCTGCTTTTAAAACTGTGCTTCAAAACATTATATACCGGTTGCTCAAGCGTGATTCACACGTATAAAGCAGCTGTCGGCAAAGCCCGGATTTCCGCTCTACTATCAGGGCCCAAACTGTGAAGATACTCCTCATGCAGCCGGTCAACTTTCCGGTCATGCTCGCACATTTTTTGATAATCTTCAAAATTAAACATTTTAAAGGCCTCGGTGGCAACAATCCCAAAGGTTCCTCCCGGATAGTCACTTTTAGATTCGATTGAATTCCTGCAATCCACTTGAGCGCCCCTTCGACATTCCAATTCGATCGCCTGACGGAACATTTCTTTAATCGTTTGTTTAAAAATTTCCAAACAGCCATCTTTTTCATACTGGCCGCAGGCCCCGATGACTTTACCCGCCAGTTCGATCTTATTCATTGTAAGGGCATAATCATGATAGAGTGCTAAACCGTTAATCCGGTTCTTAATATAGTTTGCAAACAACAAACTGCAGTTCCTGGCAGCTTGTTGCCGTGTTAAAAAAACACGCTCATTATAAAGAAACTTAATTTCCGGGACCGTTTGAACATTTATCGGTATTGTAACTTTTTTCAAAATGCGCGCAGCGCCCTCAAAAAATTTTTTTTCAATAAAATATATGTGTGTAAAATCCTGGCCGCAATCCCAAAAAATCAACCGTCCCACGATAAATTCTCCATTTTAAACAAAAAGTTTAAGCTTTTTTTTAATAAAAATCAATTCCACCACCGCCCGGTCCGCGGAACGGCCCGGGTTCATCTGCCCCCCTAAACTGAAAAAAAATCCCCTTAAGAAATGAAGGTATTTTGGAAAAAAACCTTCAAAAATTGTATTATTCCCGAGCGCGCCTTTAAAAAACTTTTTTGTTTTAGAAACACAAAAGCTGATCCGGCGATCCCAATTTTTAGAAAAAGCCGTCCGCAAACTTCCCACTGCCGGCAAATTGTCTCAAAAAATCAATCCGCCTTTTCAGCCTTTGATAAAAGTATTAATTCCCTCGGCCAGGCCCTGGGCCAGCGTTAAAAGATATTTTTTTTGCCGGATCCGGTTTCGTTCAGCTGCATTGGTCAAAAAACCGGCCTCGACTAAAATCGATGGCATTTTGGTTTCCCGGATGACTAAAAAGTTGCCTTTGCGGATAAAACGCGCTCTCGCCCCGCTAAAACCAACCATCCGGTTCATCACTGCCTGGGCCAGGGCTTTGGAAGAGTTTCTTTTATGCAAAGCTCCGCCTTCATGGTAATAGATCTCAATGCCGTCGACCGCTTCGTTCGGGCAGGAATTATAGTGGATGCTGACATAAAGCCCCGCTTTAAACCGGTTGGCCAGCTGCACCCTTTTTTCGAGCGGAACATAAAAATCCCTTGAACGGGTCAGGGAAACCCGGTAGCCCAAACGTTCCAAATAGCGCTTGGCATAGTGGGCCGTCAACAAACACAGGCGTTTTTCTTCCAGATGGGGTGCTTTGATCACCGCGCCGAAATCGAGCCCGCCGTGGCCGGGATCCAGATAAATTAAAGGCAGGTCCCGGTTAAACCGTTTTACGACTTTGACTTTCATCGGCTTTTCCGTCATCTGATAACGGATCGGCGCCGGTAAAAGCCAAAGGGGCAAAAACAAGCCCAAATAAAAGCTGTATCTTAAAAAATTTGACATATCTCTTCCACAGTTTGACGGTCATCGAAAGCAACTCTCCGGTCTTTAAAGATCTGGTAAGACTCATGTCCTTTGCCGGCAATCAGCACAATATCGCCTTTTTTAGCCATAAAAAGCGCTTTCTTAATCGCCTCAAAACGGTCTTCCTCGACCACACACTTTTCCAGATTCTCTTGAGCAACGCCCTGCAGAATCTGCCGGATAATAGCCCCGGGCTCTTCTTTCCGGGGGTTGTCGCTGGTGAGCACGCAAAGATCGGAAAGCAGGGCCGCTATCCGGCCCATTTTGGGCCGTTTCAGCTGGTCCCGATCGCCGCCGCAACCAAAAACCGTGATCAGCCGTCCCTGTTTCAGTTCTCCCAGGGTTTCCAAAACCTTCTTTAGAGCGTCGTCGGTGTGGGCATAATCAATAAAAACAGAAAAATCCTTTTTTACCGAAGCTTTCTCCAGCCGTCCGCGCACCTGGGGAAAAGAAGCCAGGGCGCTTTTAATTTTTTTCAAGGGGATTTTCGCTTCCAGAGCCACTGCCGCCGCCGCTAAAATGTTATAAACATTAAAACGGCCGATTAAAGCGGAAAAAAAACGCTCTTTCCGGCCCTGGTATAAAACGCTAAACTCCGTCCCCCCGGTTGAAACGCTGATCTCTTCAGCTCTCAGATCAGCCCTTGGGCCAAGGCCATAGGTCATTAGCCGGGCCGGGCTTTTTTCAATCATCAAAGCCGCGTAAGGATCATCCAAATTAACTATCGCCAGGCTCCCTTTTTTCAGCGAAGCGAAAAGCCGGGCTTTGGTTTGCGCGTAATTTTCCAAACTCCGGTGGTAGTCCAAATGGTCTTGGGTTAAGTTGGTAAATACCGCTGCATCAAAATCAATCTCCCGGCAGCGCTCCTGGTCAATCGCATGGGACGAAACCTCCATCACCGCCGCTTTCATCTTGCTTCTGAGCATCTCTTTTAAAAATTTCTGCAAGGTAATCGCCGAGGGCGTGGTTAAATGAGACGGATAGCGGTTCTTGCCGACAATGTATTCGACTGTGCCCAGCAAGCCGGTTGGTTTTTGGTTTTGCTCTAAAAAATGCCTGATCAGGTAGGCTG
>JBAZHS010000045.1:0-9041 GCA_041652275.1 Parachlamydiales bacterium | reverse complement strand
CGGCTGGCCACTTTTTTAAAAATCGAGGCCAGGAACCGGAAAAAAATTCTTTGCACCCCTGCTTTCCCCCTCAGCCTGCCCTACCGCCTGGCCCGAAAAATAAAAAAAAACGACCTCCAGGACCCGCTTTTTTTACAGTTCGTACCTTTAAAAAAAGAACTTGAACTTCACTTCAGCTCTGGAAAAAAAACCGGCCCCTCCGAATTTTTAGAAAAAAAAAACCTTCAGGTTAAAAAAAAACCGGACAGTCTGTCCTTCAGCCCGGATCCGGTTTGCGACCAGGCCTTTCTTCAGGGCCGGCTGTTAAAAAAATACTGCAACCGCGCCGTTCTTCTGTGCGCCAATTTCTGTCCCATGCACTGCCGTTTCTGCTTCCGTCAGAATCTCTCCTTTACCCCCCCTGTCAATTTTGAAAAGGAAATCGGGCTCATCCGCCAAAACCGCCGGCTCAATGAAATCATCCTCTCCGGCGGAGACCCGCTGGCGCTTGGCAACCAAGAGCTGAAAGAGCTTTTAACCGCCCTGGAAAAGATTGAGCATGTAAAGCGTCTAAGAATCCACAGCCGCTTTTTAATCGGTGTTCCGGAAAGGCTGGATGAAGAACTGCTGGAAATTTTCAGCCGTTTGCAAAAACCGCTTTATTTTGTCTTGCACATCAACCATCCCAGCGAGCTCGACGATGAGGTTAAACAGGCCCTGAAAAAACTCCGTCAAAGAGGTCTGCTTTTAATGAACCAGTCCGTGCTTTTGAAAGGCGTCAACGACAATTTAAAAACGCTTTTAGCCTTAAGCGAGGAGCTTTCAAACAACGGTATCTTATTTTATTATCTGCATCAGCTCGATCGCATCCAGGGAGCAAAGCATTTTGAAGTCAGCCCTTCCAAAGGACAAAAACTAATCCAGGGGCTGCTGGCAAAAACCTCCGGCTATGCTGTGCCCAAATATGTCCAGGAGATCCCCTTTCAAAAAAGCAAAACGCCTTTAAGCTAGAAATTTTCTAAAATCAGAATTGGCCAGCAAACTTTACAAGATAGCCCAAAAATAAAAGCACCATCAGTTTTTGTAAAAAGGCCTTTTTATCCCAGCCTGAAACAAGCCCTCTTTCAAGATTAACCGGCGGGGCTTTTTTTTCTAAAGCCGTGGATGGCTCTTCTTGAAAAAGCTGTTTTAAAGCTTCCGTATAAGCTTCCGGATTTTCAAAAAAATTTAAATAGGCCTTCCACTCCTGAAGGGCTTGCCTGGCCGTTAGGCGTTTTTCCGGATCAAAAACCAAAAGGCTTTTGATCAGGCGGGCTAGTTTTTCATCTTTGACCCACCGTTCAACAATTTGGTCATAATCTTCCTGGGTATAGGCACAAGAGCGCAGCCGGGAAAAATTCTGTCCCGTGCAGATTTCAAAAATAGTGCAGCCCAAGCCCCACATGTCGATCGACGGCCCTTTTTCCTTTGACCTGCTGTCGGGAAAAAGCGGCGGCAAATAAGGCCAGGTGCCATAAATTTCCTTTTTAATTTCTCCGTCAGGGCCCACATATTCATAGCTAAGGCCAAAGTCCACTAAAGTAACCCGTCCGTTCGGACTGACCATAATATTGCCCGGCTTAATATCGGCATGCAGGATTTTATTTTTATGCAGGCAGTCTAAAATTCGCAGAACCTGCAAAGAAATCCGGCTGACTTTTAAAAAGCTCCGGTTCGCGGCGCTCCCTTTAAAGAAAAAAAGGTCCTGGCCTTCAATGAATTTGGTAATTAAAACACACTTATCCACGCAGTTTTCACGAAAAAACGCCCGGCCGAGAAGCGGCAAAACCCCGGGAACATCCTGTACGGAAGCAAGACTTTTTAATTCTCTTTCAAAAAAACCCTGGCTCTTGATAAAAATCTTCAAGGCCACCAATTCTCCATTAAGCCGAGCCCGATAAAAGACCGCAAATTCACTGATTGACAAAAAAGCAACTTCTGAAAGAGCTTCCGCTTGCTGGGGCTGAAAAAATTCCGGCCGGCTATAACGCTCAACTTCCAAAAAACTCGGAAAAAAATCTACCGTCATATTATTTTATTACTAAAAACTAAATGTTAAAAATTAATTATAATTATTTTAATCGTTCTATTTCTTTGTTTTCAAGAAAAAATTAAACTGAAATTATTAATTAACAAAAGAAGCTTTTAAACCTAAACTATCCAAAAAACCAGCCTAATCCCTTACCTTCAGCAGTATAAGCCCTTGTTTTCCTGATACGGACCGTTTTTAATCCGCCTTTTCAAGCAAAAACTGGTGAATAAAAAAAACTTTTTGATCGGCTTTTTTACATCCGCTCGGCCGTTTTCAAGCCCAAAATCATAAAACCTTTCTCAAAAATCTTTTGAACTAAAAAGCAAAGCGCCAGCCTAGCCTTTTGCTTGGGATCGCCCTCGACCCGGCAGTCGCGGAAAAAGGCGTTGAACTTTTCTGCCAGCTCGTAAAGATAATCGCACAGGCGGTTGGGTAAAAGCTCTTTTTGCATTTCAAAAACTACTTCGGCAAACCGGGCCAAATGCATTCCGAGGGCCATTTCCGAAGGATGCTCCAGATCAATCTTGGCGGATTTGATCAGCTCTTCCGTCTCGCCCGGGATCTTTCTTTGGATGCCCAGGATGCGGACATAGGAATATAAAAGAAAAGCCGCCGTATTGCCCTCGAACTTCAACATCCGCTCGTAGCTAAAAAGATAATCTTTGACCCGGTGGCAGGAAAGATCCGCATATTTGATGGCATTGAATCCCAAAATCCGGGCCAAAGCGGCTTTTTCTTCGGCCGGCAGATCGGATTTTCTTTCTTCCAGAAGTCCGGAGGCTTTTTCAACCGCCCCTTTTAAAAGGTCGATCAGCTTTTCCGTCTCGCCTTCCCTGGTCTTAAATTTCTTCCCGTCAGGACCTAAAACCAACCCAAAAGGCACGTGGTCGAAGCGGGTTTTTTGCGGATCCAGGTAATGCGCTTTCAAACAGGCGGCATAGACCATCTGAAAATGCAGGCTCTGCCCGGCATCGGTAACAACAATAATCCTGTCCGCCTTTTCTTCCAGAGCCCTCTGGCGCATGGCCGCAATATCGGTCGTATCATAGTTATATCCGCCATCAGATTTTTGGACCATCAAAGGCAAAGGCCGCCCTTCGCGGTTTAAAAAACCTTCCAAGAAAAGACATTTGGCCCCATCAGAAACTTCAATTAGCCCCTGCTCTTCCAGATTTTCGACAACTGACGGCAGCTCCGGATTATAAAAAGATTCGCCCCTTTCTTTGATCCTGACGTCCAAAAGAGTATAGATCTCCTCGAAATATTTTCGGGAAATCGCGCAGATCTGTTCCCAAATCCGGCGGGCCTGTTTTTCTCCTCTCTGTAAAGCAACCACCCGAAGCTGGGCCTGCTTTTTAAAAGCCCCGTCTTCATCGAATTTTTTCTTGGCCGCTTTGTAAAGCCCGGTCAGTCCGGCAACATCAAAGTCCTTTAAATCTGTTTGTTTTTTTTCTTCCAGATAAGCAATCAGCATGCCGAACTGGGTACCCCAGTCGCCAATATGGTTCAGCCTAATAACATCCTGCCCTAAAAATTCAAAGAGGCGGGCCAGGGCATCGCCGATAATCGTCGAGCGCAAATGGCCTACATGCAGTTCCTTGGCAACATTGGGCGAAGAAAATTCCACGATAATACGCTGCCTTTTTTTGAAAAAATGGGCCCCAAGCAAAGGATCGAAAGAGAGCCGGTTTAAAAACCCGGATAAAAAAGCCCTGTTAAAAGTGAAGTTAATAAACCCGGCGCCGGCAATCTCGATTTTTTCAAAAAAAGCCAAAGCTGCCGTTTTTTCCATTTCCTGCAGGCCTTTGACAATCCGGGAAGCAATTTCTCTAGGAGCGCTTTTAAGCTCTTTGGCCAAAACCAAAGGCGCCGAGCACTGATAGTGACCGAAAGCGGGATTTTGACAAACTGCCGCTTCCACCTTTTCCCAATCCGCCTGAGACAAAAGCGAACCGAAAGAATCTTTCAAAACTTCAACGACTTTTTCCTGAATCAGCCAACTAAGCATAAACCGTATTTTAGCTTAATGAACCATATCTTAGCTTAATGGTGAAAATAAGGCTCGACACTTCTTTTGCCAACGCCGTATTTCAGTCTATAATCGCCGAGCTCAAGGGCCGCCCGGCTGGTGGAAATCTGTTTTTTTTCGGCAATTTCATAGATCGAGGTCAAAACATCATAAATCTGGTTGGTTTTATTTCTGGCTGACTGCGGATGGTAGCCCCTTTTTTCCGTCTCATGGGCCACATTGATCAGGCCGCCGGCATTAATCACAAAATCAGGGACATACAGAATCCGGCGGGCCTTGAGCGCTTCACCGTTTTCCGGTTTTAACAGCTGGTTGTTGGCGCAGCCGGCCACAATCCTGCATTTTAAATGTGGAAGGGTCTTGTCGTTAATGATGCCGCCCATGGCACAGGGGGCAAAAACATCGCACTCTTCTTGAAAAATCTGTTCGACTGCAACCGCTTTAAAGCCGAACTTGTGCTGAAGCTCGGCCACTTTGGCTTGATTAATATCGGCAATCGTCACCCTCGCTCCATGCCAAAAAAGCAGTTCTGCCAAAACCTCGCCGACACTGCCGACGCCTTGCAAGGCTACCGTTTTACCTTCTAAAGAATCAGAGCCAAAAACCTTTTTTAAAGCCGACTGGATCCCGCGGAAAGTACCCCAGGCGGTAAAAGGCGCCGGATTGCCTGAGCTCTTTTCGTGCGCCAGGCCCACAACATATTTGGTTTCTTTGCGAATAACACCCACATCTTTAACCGAGCAGCCCACATCTTCCGCACAAATATATTTCCCCTTCAGGCATTCAACCGCCCGGCCAAAAGCGCAAAGCAAAGCTTCCGTTTTGTCTTTTTGGGGATCGGCCATAATCACGCTCTTGCCGCCGCCGAAACCCACCTCGGCCACGGCCGACTTATAGGTCATGCCCCTGGCAAGCCGGAGCACATCTTCCAGGGCCAGATCCAAAGAAGCATAAGGAAAAATCCGAATGCCACCAAGCGCCGGGCCCAAAACTGTGTTATGAATGGCAATCAGCGCTTTGAGTTTGCTTTTAGCTTCGGTAACTTTTAAAATTTTTTCATAACCGGGAACCTCGATTTCCTCAATCTGCAGTCCCGTTTCTTTTTTGGATGCCAAAAGCTTGCCAGTCATTTTTAACTCCTTTTGATCTTTATTAATAAAAACAATGTTAAATAATTTAACATGTTAGACACTTGCAAAGCAACAAAATTGAGGTAAAATAAAAAATTTGCTTTATATCCATCAAACTAAATTTAAAAAAACTTTTTTTTAATCCACCTCCCCTTTTAGCCTTCAAAAAACGGCCGGCCCCCTTTTTTAATTAAACAAATATTTAAAATCCTAAACCCCTGAAAATCCTGAAAAAAAGCGCTTTTTTCTCTGCTCTTAAAAAAAGGCTTTCCGATCCGGGGCAATTTTATGCAATTTGTTGAATAATAATCGCCCGACCAGTTAAGCTTCATCCTAAACTAATGGTATTTCAGGCTGCTTTTTAAACCCGGCAAACAAAAAAGCAAGTCTAATTAAAATCTTTTCTTGAGCTTTTTAAACTTTTTTTGAGGAAACAATGACCCAGACGGTAATTTCAACCACCCTAAAAAACAAGCTGCTGGACTTTTTAAAAACCAACCATAAAGCCGACCTTGTGGCTTTTTATCTATACTTTTTGGAAAACAAAAACGACCTAAAGCCCGTACTTTTCCCCAAAGAAAAAAAAATTTACCAAAGCCTGGACCAGTTAATTCAAAAGCTCGAAGAAGAGCGCAAGCTCTGGCGAGAAACCGAAATTAAAATCCAGTTCGGCGAGCACTGCGTCGACGAGCAGACTAAAAAAATCTACATCTGCCCGCATAGCGGCAAGGTCTTCGGCGACAACACCCATCCCAATCCCCAGGATGCAATCTACGAATGGGTCTCCACCTGCCCGGAAAACAAAGAAATCGTCGGCGGACTGAAAGCCAAGCGCTTTTTGGTTTCCGAAGATCCCGAGGTGATTAAAAATTACATTACCAAACGCAAAGAGCCCATCACTAAAATTGTGTTTTCTTCTGCTATTTCCGGCAAACTTTTCAACTCCCGCGAAGCCGTTGTAGAGGACTTTAAAAAAAACCACGTTAAAAAACTTTCCTTGCTGGAAGTGCAAAACCAAAACCGCTTTGAAATCGAAGAGCATTTTTTAAAGTTTCTGCAAGAAGAGCTGAAAGAAGAAAAAATTTCCGCTTTTGTCAACGCCCTTGCCAAGCTAAAAGAATTTGAGCTCTATGTGCAAAAATGGCTGGAAAGCTGAAAAATTATGTCCGATCCAGAACTGCCCTTTGAATCTTTTTCAGCTTCTGCGGAAGAAACCAGGCTCTGCGGCAGAAATTTGGCTTCCAAAGTTAAAAAGGGCGAGCTGATCGCTTTTGTCGGAGATCTCGGCGCTGGCAAAACCACCCTGATCAAAGGACTGGTTTCGGCTTTGAACGGCACCGATGAAAAACAGGTGACTTCGCCGACCTTTACCTATCTCAACATCTATCCGGGAAAAATCAACGTCTATCATTTTGACCTTTACCGTATCCAAGACGCCGATCATTTTGCCGGCATGGGCTTCGACGAATACCTGCACCCCCTTGACGGGATCACCCTGGTCGAATGGTCTGAAAAAATCACTTCCCTGCTACCGGCCGGCACCTGGATGGTCCACCTTTTGTCTTTATCGGAAAACAACCGTAAAATCGCTTTTTTAAAACTATGAAAGCCGTCTTTTTAGCCTCCGCTTACAATGACCAGCAGCTGCCTAAGCTCAATTACCCCAAGATCATCCTGGCCGGCCGGTCCAATGTCGGCAAATCTTCTTTGATCAACCACCTTTTCCAAAATCCCAAGCTGGCCAAAGTCGCCAAAACACCGGGCAAAACCCGCTCGCTTAACTTTTATTTGATCGACGAAACGCTGCTTTTAGTCGACCTTCCCGGCTATGGCTTTGCCAGGATCTCAAAAAGCATCAAAGAATCCTGGGGCCGTTTCATTAATTTTTTTTTAGAAACGAGCGCTTCCGAACATTTCTTTCTTCCGCCGGGCTCCATAGAAAAGCCGCCGCTTTTGCTTTTTTTAATTGATGCCAGGCGCGATCTCAACGCCGACGACCTGGCTCTTCTGGATTGGGCCAAAAACAAAAAGCTGGCTTTAATTCTCGTTTTCACCAAATGCGACAAAACCCGGCCCAAATCCGAAATCAAAGAACAGATCCAACACCGGCTTGGAGCTCTTTTACTGGAAGTAATTGAATATTCCATTAAAGAAAAAAGGGGCCGGGAAAAGCTGCTCTTTGCTTTGCAACAAATAAAAAAGAGTTTAAAATTACCCTAAATGAGAACGCTGGCCAAAGAAATCTTTATCTGTCTTGACTGCGAAACCACCGGATTGGAAGCTTCAACCGACCGTATTATTGAAATTGCCGCCGTCAAATTTACCTTCGAAAAAGAACTGGGCCGTTTTGAAACGCTGGTTGATCCGGAAACCCCTATCCCGCCTTCTTCCCAGGAAATCCACCACATCTCCGACGAAATGGTTAAAAACAAACCGAAAATTGCTGCCGTTCTGCCGGATTTTTTTAAATTCCTGGACCGCCATCCGATTATCGGGCACAGCATCCAGTTCGATCTGAACATTTTAAACCAGGAAGCCCTGAGAGCCCGCCTTTCTTCGCCTTTGGAAAACCCGGTCTCGATCGATACTTTGCGCCTGGCCCGCCTCTATGGCGAAAGCCCGATCAATTCTTTGCAAATGCTAAGAGAACATTTCCATATTGAGCCCGAAGGCGCCCATCGGGCGATGAGCGATGTGACCGTCAATATCGCCGTTTTTAAAAAGCTCTCCCAAAAATTTAAAACGCTCAAAGAGCTTTTGGAAAGGCTGCAAAAGCCGATCCTGATGCAGTGCATGCCTCTTGGCAAGCACAAAGGACGGAAGTTTAAAGAAATCCCCACCGACTATCTGGAATGGGCGATTAGAAAAGATTTTGATCTGGACCTGATCTTTTCGATCCGCACCGAACTGAAAAAACGCTCGGCCAATAAAAACTTCCACCAGGCCTCCAACCCTTTTGGCGAACTTTAAAACCGCTTAATTAATTTCTTCTTAAAGCTATTTTTCATAAAGGCCTGCTCAGAACTGCCTTCCGAATCGGAGGACAAAGACAGCGGATTCAAAAAAAGGTTTTTTCAAAATCTTATCCAATTCTTGGCTATCAATAAATTCTAAGGGATCTTGATAACAATGCCGGCTAAAAACTTCAAATTCTTTGTAAAATTTCTTTTATTTAATCTTCACTTTTATAATTAAAAGCTTGCAGCACTTCTTTCGCTGTATCCATCACTTTGGCCCATTCCGGAGTATCTAAAAAACCGTAGAGATAGTAGTAATTATAATCATTTTTTTTAGCATAATCGGAAAAATTTTTAAATTCTTTATAAAATTTAACTAAAAGCTCATAACGATCTTCAGAAAGCTGATATTTTTTATGTTTTTCTAATATAGGTTCTATAATATCTGCAAGACAGTTAATTATTTCATCAAAATCAGGGCCTTGTGGTACCCAGATTTTTTTTTGATGTTCTTTATTAGAAATTTCAGCGATCTCTTCTAACAACACCTTTATAATTTTATTCTGGTATTCTTTGCTAATACTCATAATTATTTACTCCTATAAACAAATTCATTAATAAGAACATGTGCTTCCGGAGATTTGTTGTTTACTATATTTCCAAATTTATCCAATGACTCTCCATTAATTCTCTGATTAATGTAAGGCATTCTTTGGTAAGGATAAGGACTATGCGGTTTTCCGGGCATAATTCTAACATAAGTTCCTTCATTTGTCGGATGAACATATTTAATTCCAGCACCATCATTTGAAAGTTTCACTCTATAATTTTCCGGAACGCCGGCCGGCCTTGGAAAAGTTCGAATGCCGGCTTTA
>JBAZHS010000044.1:0-9041 GCA_041652275.1 Parachlamydiales bacterium | reverse complement strand
GATCGCAGAGCCCGAAGCAGAGCTGAGGTTTTTTAAGTTGTTATGGTTGGCTCCCCGAATTTCCAAAAACTGTTTTGGGCGGCGTTTGGGAAAAAGGGAGAAGATGGTTTTTTGGCCGCTTAAATATTGGCCGGTTAACGAACGGGGGCAGGCGATCAGGTCCGGAATTTTGCCCTGGGCGACAATTTCTCCGCCCATGGCTCCGGCCAAAGGTCCGATGTCGACAATATGGTCGGCGGCTAAAATCGTTTCCCGGTCATGCTCAACGACAATCACCGTATTGCCCAGCGCTTTGAGCTGTTTGAGGGTTGCAATCAGGCGGCTTTGGTCTGTCGGATGTAGGCCGATGGAAGGCTCGTCTAAAATATATGTTGTGCCGATCAGGCCGGAGCCCAGGGCGGCGGAAAGACGGACCCTTTGAGCTTCTCCGCCGGAAAGGCTCGGTGCAGTGCGGTCCAAGCTTAGATAGCCCAGGCCGACATCAATGAGATATTGGAGCCGTTTGCTGATTTCTAAAATCAAAGGAGCTGCGATCGGCGCTTCGGTGTCATCTAAAGAGATTTGTTTAAAAAAGGCCAGCATCTCTTCGATGGTCAAAGCGGTGATTTCAAAGATCTTTTTATTATGGAACCGGCTGGCGAGCGGATAGGGGGCCAGGCGGTGTCCTTGGCAATCCGGACAGACCATTTGGGTCATCAGGGAATGCATTTTCTTTAAATAAAGGGGCGATTTGGCTTCTTTCAGCCTTTGGTGGGCCTCGGAAATAACGCCTTTGAACTGGACATATTCCACCCAGCGCTGATTTTTCTCCGGATGGTGGAAAAGCATTTTGGTCCATTTTTCCTTGGTGCCGTAAAGAAAAACATTTTTAGCTTCCTCAGACAGATCTTCCCAGGGGGTCTTCACATCAAAATGAAACAAGCGGGCCAAGTTGCCGTAGATATTGCTGTACCTCAGGGTTTGGAAATGGGGAGCGATCAGACAGCAGTCCTGTGCAATCGAAAGTTTGGGCTGAAGGATTTTTTTGAGATCGAATTCAAAGATCTCGCCCAGTCCCTGGCATTTAGGGCACATGCCAAGGGGGTGGTTGAAAGAAAAGTTGATCGGTTCCAGAGTCGGATAGAACTGTCCGGATTTAGAAGAGTAGGCTTTTTCCGAAAAGATTTTTTCTTTCTGGCTTTGTATTTCCAGGATCGAAAAAAGGCCGGAGCCGATCTCCAGGGCAGAGCTGAGGCTTTCCAAAATTCTTTTTTTATCTTCGCCGACAGTAAAGCGGTCGGTAATAATTTCAAGCGTATGCTCCTGTTTTTCATCCAGCTTGGGGTTGTCGGTTAGATTGACTATCCGCCCATCCAGGCGCAGGTGCAAAAACCCTTTTTTTAAAAGCGCTTTGAGCTCTTCTTTAAAAGAACCTTTCTTGTTTTTGACAAAAGGGGCGATAACCACGATTTTTTGCTGGTAGAATTCTTTTTGGATCAGTTCGGCGAGCTCTTCTTTGGTCTGCGGCCGGACCCTTTCTTCGGAAATTGGGCAGTAGGCTTTGGCCGTTTTGGCGAAGAGCACCCTTAAAAAATCATAGATGCCGGTCATGGTGCCTACAGTCGAGCGGGGATTATGGGAGATGGTTTTTTGTTCGATTGCGATGGTCGGGGTCAGGCCGCTGATTTCTTCGGCGGCCGGTTTTTGCCTTTCGGCAAACAGCTGCCTTGACGAATGGGGCAGCGATTCCAAATAGCGCCTTCGGCCTTCTTGGTAGATGGTTTCGAAGGCTAAAGAGGATTTGCCTGAGCCGGAAAGTCCGGTAAAAACAATCAGCTCGCCAGTTTTTAAGGTCAGATTGATCTCTTTGAGGTTGTTGATCCTGACCTTTTTTAAAATGATCTCGGGCTTGGGAATTATTTTTTCCTGGGGTTGGGGCAAGCGGTTTTTCCTTTGGTCTTCGGTTTTTCCGAGGGGTTGATAATTTAATCCGGTTTTTTAGTTTTTTTCGGGCTCAAAAAAGGATTAAATTAAAATAAAATTTTAAATTTAAAGAAATTACTCTATATTATGGCAAAGGGAAGACCATTTTGCCAATGGGATTTTTTTTTTAAATTTTTAGGTGACCTATGGATGTTTTTACCAAGATAATCTGTACGATCGGTCCGGCGGTGATGGGTTTGGAGCGGATGAAAGAGCTGATGCTCTCGGGCATGGATGTCGCCCGGATTAATTTCTCCCACGGCACTCAAGAAGACCATCTGCAGACCATTGCGAATTTGAAAAAGGCCCGGGAAGAGCTGGGCCGGCCGCTGGCGATCATGCTGGACACCAAGGGCGCCGAGATCCGGATTAAAAAACTTTTCGGCTCAAACCTGGAAGTCAAAGCCGGCCAGAAACTTTTTTTCAAGCCAAAGATCGAAGCTGAAAATGACCTGGTCATCGAGCCCTTTTCCGTTTTGGCCGGGATCCTTCCGAAAACCCGTATTTTGATCGATGACGGCTACATTACCACGGAAGTGGAAGAAGTGACAAAAGATTTTGTAGCGGTGGTGGTTAAGAACCCCGGGGTTATCAAGCTTAACAAAGGGGTGAATATTCCCGGTGCCAATTCCAAGCTGCCGATTTTGACTCAAAAAGACCGGGACGATATTATTTTCGGCTGCCAGCATGACATCGATCTGATCGCCGCTTCTTTTATTCGTACGGCTGAAGGGGTTCTAACCATTAAAAACCTGCTTTTTGAACAGGGCAAGCCGGATATTTTGGTGATTGCCAAGATCGAAAGCAAAGAGGGCCTTGAAAATTTTGAATCGATTGTCGAGGTTGCCGACGGCATTATGGTGGCCCGGGGCGATCTGGGCGTTGAGATTGATGTGTCCCAGGTGCCCAAGTTTCAAAAGATGATGATTGCCAAAAGCGCTTTGAGCTGTAAGCCGGTGGTGATTGCCACCCAAATGCTTGAATCGATGATCAACAACCCTCGGCCGACCAGGGCGGAGGTTTCGGATGTGGCCAATGCTATTTATGATGGGGCGACGGCCGTGATGCTTTCGGCTGAAACGGCGGTCGGCAGCTATCCGATGGAAACGGTCAAGCGCATGCACAGCATTATTAAAGAAAGCGAGTCGGATATCGACTATTTTGCCTTTTTTCAAAAGCAGGATAAAAGCAAGTTCTCCGACATTTCTTCTTCCATGGCGATCGCTGCCGTTAAAACGGCATATTCTTCTCTGGCCGAAGCCATTTTTGTTTATACGACTTCCGGCTATACGGCCCGGCTGGTCTCGGCCTGGCATCCTCCCAAGCTGATTTTGGCTTTGACCGATTCTTTAAAAACTTACCACCAGCTGGCTTTTGCCTGGGGCGTTCTGCCGGTTTACACCAAAAAATGCCGTGATGCGGAAGAGGCCTTTAAAATTATGAGCGAGTATGCGCTTAAAAATAACATTGTGCCTTTTGGCGGCCTGGTGGTTGTTACTGCCGGCGTACCTTTTGGTAAAAAAGGCTCGACCAATCTGATGATGCTTGACAGCGTCGGCCGGATCCTGGTCAGAGGCCAGGGCTATGGAGAGGCCGTTGAAGGTGAAATTTTTGTGGTGCGTTCTTTGGAAAAGAGCCCGGAGCTTTTGTCCAAGGACAAGATTTTAGTTATTCCCCGATGCTCGGAAGAATATTTTCCGCTTTTGGAAGGCGCCAAGGGCCTGATCTTGGAAAACATGCTGGGAGATACCAAATCGGAAAAGACAGTGGTGGCCCTGGCCGAAAAGCTGAAAGTGCCGCTTTTGATTCACGCCGAGAATGCCATGACCCTGCTTTCCAGCGGACAGAAGGTTGTACTCGATGCCAGGCGCGGTTTGGTTTATGCCGGTTGATTGGCGTTTTGTCAAAAGCACTCTAAGCTCTTGGGTTTATCCAGGGGCGGTCCAGTATTCCTAGAAACCGGAAAATCTTGTGATCTTAAGGTTATCTAATTCTAATTTCCGGAATTTTTTTTAAGATTCCGGTGATTTCCTGCGCCAGCTGGTTTTTTAAGTCTTTTAAAGGAGCCGGAGTAGTTTCGTCATCCGGCCTGATGCTTTCAATCAAACGGTTCATTTTTCCCAGAATCTCCTGCATCTGGTTGCGAAGAGCTATTTGCGCTCTTTCCGCCACTTCTTCTCTTTGGGCGGCAACTTCCGCCTGGTCCATCCATTTGCGGCATTGGGCTTCGAGAAATTCTATTCTTTGCACCAGTTTTTGCTGCTGCTCTTTTTCTTTTTTGATTTGGCTGAGTAGATCTGAGCATTGGGCTGTTAGCCCCTTCATGGTAGAGCTGGTTTCTTGAATGATTTTTAACAGCTCTTCTCCCTGGTTGAAACGGTCCTGGATTTTTTTTAGGCTGCCGATCATTTCTGTAACTTCGTCTTGTAGAAGGGATCCGGTAGCGTTTAATTTTTTGATTATTTTACTAGAAGCTTCCGCTAGAATATTATTCTGGGTTTGAAAAGTGTCGACATTTTTCTGTAATTTTTCGGTTAACTTCCCCATTTCTTCGACCAGCCTGCGGTAGCGCTCGTTGGTTTCTTTGTTTTCCCGGATCAGTTCATCGAAGCTTTTTTTGATTTTTAGGTTTTTGATTACGAGCGCGAGAATTCCGCCGCCTAAAAAAGAAATTCCTCCGGCAATAGTAAAAATATTGGCGGAAACGGCCAATCCGTAGGCGGCGACGCCGAATCCGGACAGAGCAATGGTGGCCGTGACCATTTCCGGCAGGTTTTTCAAGCAGTAACGGCAAAAGGTGACGCTATGCCCATACCAAGAGGAAGCGCTTTCCGGATGTTTTTCCCCTTGTCCGTCTGCCGCTTCGGGTAAAGAAAGCTCAATTGCCCAGTCGGCGGCACTATTTACTCCAGCTCCTATTACGCCAGGTCTGAAAGAAGACATAAACACCTCTTAAAAAAACGAGAGCCAAGTTACTTTGATTAAAAGAAAACTACAAGATTTTTTTTAAATGGTTTTACCCGGTGCGCTTTCAAGTTTTTTGCTTTAGCTCTGGAGCAAGGTGTTTTTGGTTGGACGGCGTCTGTTTTTGCCAGGGCCGATTTTAGGGGCTTTTTTAAACCAGGCGGAAGACCTCGGGCGCTAAAAAGAGTTTGATCTGGCTATTTGGAAAGGCAACTTAATTTTGCTCGAAGGTTTTTTTTCTGAAAAAGAATTCCCGGAAGAACTCTTTGAGCGTCTGATTATGGAAAAGAAAAACCAACAAGGCCAAAGCCGAGAAAAAAGCCAACGATAAAAAACTAAGCTGGGCGGTTTGTTCTGGAAGGCTGCGGGTAAAGGGGGCGTTTTTTTGCCCAAGCAGTTTAAAAAGATTTTGGTTGAAAATTAAAGCATTGAAGCCAAAAGTACAAGCCAGCGCTGCCAGGCTGAGGCCAATCAACGGTAGGATTTTTTGAAAAAAAGCAAACGCGCTTTTCCAGCCGGCGATCCGGGCTTGGCGGGCTAAAAGGCCGAAGTTTAAGTAGCTGCTTAAGCTGGTGGCAATAGCAATGCTGGCGGAACCCAGTTTTAAGCCGAAAACAAAAAAACAGTTTAGGCTGAGATTTAATAGAACCGAAAAAAGGGCGGCTTTTGTCGGTGTCCAGAAGTCTTTTTTAGCGTAGAAAAGCGCTGAATAAAGCATGACCAAAGCTGCCGGCAGCAGGCCCAGGCTATAAGCCCAAAGGCATATAGTAGTCTGTGAAACGGCCTCTGTTGAAAAAAGCCCGCGGCCATATAACAGGTTAAGGCCGGGTCCGCCCAGGGCCCAAAGGGCGGCGGTACAGGGGATCATCACGGTCATGATTCGTTTATAGCCAAAAGCAAACAGGCTTTGGGCGGAGCCGCCGTCCAGGTTTTGGATGGAGCGGGAAAGCCGCGGGACAATTGTACCGACGCAGGCGATGCCGAAAACGGCCAAGGCCAGCTGTTCGAGACGAATTGAATACCAAAGGTAGGCCGGGCCTCTTAAATCGGCGGACCTGGCAAAAAGAGTGTCGAGAAAAGCGTTGATCTGCAAAGCGCCGGCCCCCAGGGCGCTTAAAGAAAAAAGCTTTAAGAGTGCTTTGATTTCGGAAGAAACCCGAAAAGAGAGCCAGGCTTTTAAAGCGGCCGGAACCTGTTTGAGGGTTTGGGGCAAGGTAATCAGCCACTGTCCGAGAAAACCGAAGACAAGCATTTGCGCAAGGGTGACCATGGCTTCTTGCGGCGGCCGGTTTTTTAAATAAATGGCGCTGATAATCCAGACCAGGTTGCAGACAAAGGGGGCGAAATTGGGCAGGAAGAAGGTTTCACAGCACTGCAGCAGGGAAATATTCAGGCCGTAAAGGCAGATAAAGATAATGGCGGGAAAAAGCCAGGCGGTTAAAACCAGAATTTCCCGGTTGCCGCTGGAAAAGTTGCCAAAAGCAATCAGGCTGATCAAGATGGTTTCAGAAATTAGGGTAATCAGGACCAGAAGCCGCGTTAAAAAGGAGCCGAGCTGGTGAAAAAAAAGTCCGGCTTTGCTTTGATTTTGCAGGCGCAGGCCCTCAAAGTAGGGAATAAAGGCTGATTGAAACGGTCCTTCGCCTAAAAGACGCCGTAAAAGATTGGAAAGGCGGAAAGCGACCATAAAGGCCGCAATAGAGGGATGATCGCCAAAAGCAAAGGCCATGGCCAGATCTCGGCCCAGGCCGCTTAAACGGCTTAAAAAAACCCCTGAAAAAAATCTTCTTGTTTGAAGCGAGAGATTTTGCAGGGGTTCTTTCAATGGGTTTTTCCTAAAAAAACAAAGCTTTAAAAGCTGTTTTTAGAGTGTTTCTCCATCAGTTTCGGCAGCTGGGGCTTCTGGAGCTGGAACATCAGTTGCGGCCGCAGTTTCTTCAGTTGAAGGTGGGTTGGAAACGGGCGGTTGAGCTGGTTCGTCAGCGAACAGGCCTAGCATGGAAACGGCAAAGAATAAAACAAATAATCTTTTCATTTAAAAACTCCTTTATGGTTTTAAGATTCAAAGGTTCAAACAAGAATATAAAGGATTGAAAAAAATAAAAATAGAAAAAAATTTTTGAGGTTGAAAAATCTTCCAGGGGTTATTTTTTTAGGAAAAAAATTTTCTTTCTATTCGAGCTTTGATAAGGGCTCCGAGTTTTTTTTGGCTAAATTCCGGAAAACTGCAAAGCCGGCTTTGGCTTTGGGGCAGGGACAGTTGGCCGGATCAAGGCTGCGGTTTTGAATTGAACCGCTGGCGTCCGGCTGATAAAATTTAAACTTTTGTTTTTTTGCAGAAGAAAGGGCGGTCTTTGCCGGTAAAAAATAAACCGGCGAATTTTAGATACGGGTTTAAGCGTTTAAGGCGGCGGCTAAAAGGCAGACTGCTGCCAGGGCGGCGGTTTCGGTCCTTAAGATCTGCTGGGAAAGACGGGCTTCGAGGGCCTGCAGTTTGGTTTTTAAAAAGATAATTTCCGCTGGGCTAAAGCCTTTTTCCGGGCCGACGAAAAAAGCTAAAGCGGTTTCCTTAGCAGTCTTGGAAAAATCTTTTTGGGCCAAAAGCTGAAAAAATGAGCCGGCCGGCCGGCTTGGATCGCCGAAATAATTTTTAGAAGGGTAAGGATAGTCTTCCAAATGGTTTAAAAAGCTGATCCTGGGCAGACTGAGCCGGCCGGATTGTTTTAAGCTGGCAATTAAAAGCGCCTGGGCTCTTTTTTGTTTATTGGGTGAAAGCGCTTTAATTTCACTGAATTGCGCGGGGAAAAAGACAAATTCGTCGACGCCGAGCTCACAGCCTTTTTCTAAAATAAAATCCAGTTTAGACGGTTTGGGCAGGGCCTGGGCCAAAATAATTTTTGTTTTTAGGTGGGGGCCGGTTTTAGTTTCGGTAATTTGCAAGACAGCTTCGTGTTTTCTGATTTCAACAAGCAGGGCCCGGGCCAGTTCATTTTGGCCGTTGACAAGTTCGAAAGACTGGCCTTTTTGGGGTTTCATGACTAGCAGGTGGCTAAATTCGGCGTCTTTTAAAATGATTTGAGCATTTAACTTTAGATCCTGATCAGTAAAAAAACGGTTTTCGGGCATGGTTTTCGCCTTTTTTAATTTGATTTTAAAGCGGGGGCGGGGGGGCGGCTTTTCGCTCCGGCTGCAGCGGTTGGGAAAAAGCTTTTTGGGCCGGGCGGGGACATTTTGGGCTCTTGGTCCGGGCGGCAGAGGGCTTTTAGAAAAATTTCCGCGGGGTTTTCTAAACAGAAGGCCTGCTTCGGATAATGGCGAAGAGCAATGTTTTTTAGCTCGGGCAAAGTCAACACTTTTAGGGCGCTTAATTTTAAAAAGTGCTTGCTGAGGCTTTCGTTTTCCGTAAAATTGAAGACCAGCTTGCAGCGGTATTCTTTTTTCAGCGGCTTTTTGAGCGTTGCATAAGGAATCAGCTCTTCAACTTCAATCGGGTTCAAATGGCGGTATTTTTCAGGCATGAAAAGAATCAGGAAGGCCTTGTCATAGATCTGTTTTAAGATCTTGAGAGGCTCGAGAAGCCGTTCGATTTTTTCCGGTTCTTCCGGAAGCACCAGGCCGATGCAATCGAAACGGTAGTCCCGATAGAGGGTCTGCAGGGTTTGCTGCTTATAGCGGTTGTGCAGCCAGAGCCACTGGTCGGGGTTTTTTTGGACCGAGGCCTGGAAAAGCGCTAAACAATGGTCCATCAGTCGCGGGACCTCTTTTTCCAAAGGCGCCTGAAGGTTGGGGAAGATTGGATCGGAATAGCGGATATAATAACGGCCTTTTTTTCTAACGGTGGTGGCTACCAGAATGGGAGAGTTGGTTTTATAAGCCAGAAGCGCTGGCGCGGTTGAAGTGAAGGCTCTTCGGCCGAAAAAAGCAAAGGCGTAATTGCTTTCGGGCCGGCCCTGGTCGCCGACAATGCCAAGGAAGCGGCCGGCTTTCAGACTTTTCAAGCCCTGTTTAAGGGCCAGGTTCGGCGGGATCATTTGGCCGCCGGTTTTTTCCCGGATGGACTGGATCCAGGCATAAAGCTTTTTATTATGGAACGGTTTGCCGATGGCCACTCCCTT
>JBAZHS010000043.1:0-9096 GCA_041652275.1 Parachlamydiales bacterium | reverse complement strand
CATAAGCCAAAGAAAAGACCTGAAAACCGCCGGAATCGGTAATAATCGGCTTTTTTCTTTGCATAAAAGCATGCAGGCCGCCGGCTTTTTGGATTACTTCCGCCCCGGGCTGCAAAAGCAGATGGTAGGTATTGCAAAAAAGCAGGTCTAGGCCAATTTCTTCTACAACCCGGCTATCGATGGCCTTGATGGCCGCATTGGTGCCAACCGCCACAAAGCCGGGGGTCTCAACCATGCCGTGGCTGGTATGGATCCGGCCAACCCTGGCCCGGGATTTTTTCGAACGGTGCAAAATTTCAAATTTCATCGGCCGCCCTCACCCTTTTTTTAAAAAAGGCCACCAAAGAGCTGGAAGTTAAAATCAAAAGGTATTTGACCATCAGCGCCATAAAGATAACATGAAAAAGGTTGGCCATTAAGCCGAACAGGGCGAAAAAGCTAAAGAGCACAGTATCGACAGTCTGGGAAAAAAAAGCAGCCAAAAACAGGCGCCGGAAAAAAAAACGCTCTTTTGCACCGCTTTTTTGGGCTTTTTTTTGCAAATAGCCGTAAATTTCCAGATCGATCTTCTGCACGATTAAAAAAACAGCTACCGAAAAAGTAATCAAACGGGGCATTTTCTGCAAGATCAGGGCATACGCCTCCGCAGCTCCGTCTGCAGCCGCCGGCTGATAAAACAGCTGGAACTGGGTCATAACCAAAAACAAAACCAAAGCAAAAAAGGTTAAAACCACCCCTTTTTTCGCCGCTTCCTTTCCATAGTATTCCTGGATCAGGTTTAAAGCCAGAATCGCTCCAACCGCATAAACATCGGTAGCCGTGACACTTAAGCCTAAAAAGCTGATCTGCTTCAAAACCAGCAGGTTGGCCAAAACCACTTCCAGGGCAAAGAAAAGCACCAGGGCCAGCCGGCCCAGCTTCAAAGCTCCGAGAAGAAACACCAGATTAACAACCAAATGGGCGCAAAAAACCAGTTCATTCATGGCAAAAAGGATACCATTTTCACCTAAAAACCAAAAGCTTCGATCTTTTTTCAAAAAAAAACTTCACTCTTGAAAATCGTAAAACCGCAAGGCGGCTTTTAGTTCTTTCAAAAAAAAAAATGGTTTCCGCTTTCAAATATTTTTTTCATTCATTGACCAAAGGTTCGGCCTCTTGCTATGATTGTATGAAAAAAGTAAAAAGAATGTTTTTAATTGTCCTGCTTTTTGCAACCTGGTCTTCGGTCTTTGCCATCAGCAAGGCCACCCTGATCCATTCGACGCCGCTTTTTTTAACTGCCGTCCGAATGCTTCTGGCCGCCTTTTTACTTCTGGGCTACCTTTTTTTCAAAAAACGCTCTTCTTTCAAACTGAATAAAATCCAGCTGGTCTCGGTCTTGATCCTGGGTGTTTTGAACATTTACCTGGTCAACTTCCTGGAATTCTGGGGACTGCAGTACCTGCCAGCTGCCAAAGTCTGCTTTATTTACAGCCTTTCGCCCTTTTTCGCCGCCCTTTTTTCCTATTTTCATTTCAACGAAAAAATGAATCCGAAAAAATGGCTGGGCATGGGCGTTGGTTTTTTAGGCATGCTGCCTGTTTTTTACTCTAAAAGCAACGCTTCTTTAAGCACTTTTTTTACTTTTTCACTGCCTGAAATCGCCATCGCCGGAGCCGCTCTTTTCTCCGTTTACAGCTGGGTGCTTTTAAGGATGCTGGTCAAAGAAAACAGCCTGTCTCCTTTAATGGCCAACGGTTCGAGCATGCTAATCGGCGGCCTTTTAGCCCTGGCCCACTCGCTTTTTGCCGACCGCTGGCTGCCGCTACCGGTTGCCTCGGGCAGTTTTCTGCCTTTTCTGGGCGGCGCTTTTTTGATTATTCTGATCTCCAATCTGCTTTGCTATAACCTCTACGGCTATCTACTAAAAAAATATACCGCCACCTTTATGTCCTTTGTGGGATTGCTTTCGCCCTTTTTTGCTTCCCTTTCCGAATGGCTGATCCTCGGGACTAAACCGTCCCTGACCATTCTCAGCTCCACCTGCATTGTAATTTTAGGCTTGTGGATCCACTACCAAGAAGAGCTAAAACAGGGCTATATCCTAAAGAAAAGCTCCGAAATCAAAACTTAAAAAACATCCTTTTATCTAAAACAAAACGGTAAAATCCCCTCCTTCCGATACGGGATACAAAGACGCCATGCGGTGAATCTTATTCTATACATTAATAGCAGCAGCAACCGCTTTTTTCTACTTTTTCAACCGCTTCGGCTAAAAAATAAGTCTGGAGGGCTTTTTGGGCCGAAATTCTATCGGAATAGCAAATCATCTGACCAATCAGATCGGCGAATTTTTCCGCCAGCTTAGGATTGTCCTTTTTTTGAAAAGCCCAGCCCATAATAAAGTTTTTCAAACGGCCTTTGTCTTCGTAATAGGGATATAAAGGATCTAATTCAATTGAGTCGTTCAAGCCTTTTATCTTCCTAAAAAAACACTCTAACCGAGGTGCTGTGAGCAAACCTCTTAAAACCTGTAGCCCCGGCTCTCCTAACACCGCAACCATTTGTCCAATCAGGTCGCGAAAAGTCTCCACATTTTCCACCTGATTAGGGTACCGTTTAAAATAATGAACTCGAAAAGGCGGATTTTTCAAATAAAGTTCGTACAACACGCAGCCCAAACTCCAGATGTCAATTTCAGGCCCATATTTATTTTCACCCATCGAACCCTGTCCGAAAAAAATTTCAAAAGCACGATATTGAATTGTGGAAATCATATCGAATCTTTTTTCATCCAAATAAAAAGCATTGCCAAAATCAATAAATTTCAATTCCCGGTTCGACAAATGGTAAATCAAATTCTCCGGTTTTATATCCCCGTGGATAATTTTATTTTCGTGTAAAAAGCGCAGGGTTTCCAGGCTTTGCCAGGCAATACTCCAAATCTCTTCCAGCGGTAAAATTGCTGATTTAAAGTGGTTATATAAAGTCTTACCAGATAAATATTCAAAAACCAAAAAACATGTTTTTGACCCGGGATTCAAATCAAAATCTATAAGCCGGACCACACGCGGCGCCCCCCGTTTTTCCAAATCCAGCAAGATATCCCTTTCCTTTAAGGCTTTTCGATAGCTAAATATCGCAAGCGAAGCATCCGAAAAATTTTTAAAAATTTTAATTGCCGCCGGATTTGCCCCCACTTCGCCTAAAAGAACTATGCTACAAGCCCCTTCTCCAAGCGTGCCACTGGTTTTATACCTGTCAGAAACCGCCCGTTTATCTAATAATTTGGTTTTTTCATAAGCTGTTTTTTTGGCTGTTGTCAGATGACCCGGATTAGTTCCTGAAGTAAAAAAACTTAAAGACCGGGAGCTTTTTTGTGTTAGGTCTGCCCCTTCTTGCTGAAAAATTCCAAGCGACTTCCGGGCCGTCAAAGAAAAACCCTCCACCCCCTCGAGATAGCGTGAAAAAACGGAACCTTCAAATTTATCCGCCGGATTAAACCCAACCGCCATAAACAAACCTTTATTTAATATTTTTTATTTATATTTAAAATTAAACCAACAACCATAAACCGTAAAAAGGGAAAAAGTTTACTATAAAAACCCGATAAACAAAAGATTTTTATCAAAAATTATAGCTCCAAAGCCGTTGCGTTCTCTTTTACCTAAGTTAAAATATCCGAAGAAAAATTTTTACAAAAACACCCGCAAACCGGGCCAGCACGCTCTTTCATCTGTTCTATGCCCTGTGGGGCCGCTTTCGGAAAAACACCTGTCCTGGCAAATTTTGATTGAAAAAGCCGCTTCAGCCCTCTGACTTTAAGCTGGGGCGGCCGCCACGCGAAAAAAAACAATCGCCCGAAAGACCTTTTTACACTTGTAAAATTTTGTTTTTTTTTTAAAAATTAAATCAAAAGGCCGGATAACATGTGGCAAAAACTTTGGCAAAAAACAGGCGTTGGCTTTGGCGTCGCTTCCGGCGTTATTACCACCATGGGCTTAATGGTCGGCCTTTATGCAACCACCTTTGCCAAAAGCTATGTGCTCGGCGGTGTTTTAATGATTGCAATTGCCGATGCTTTTTCCGATTCGGTGGGAATGCATTTTTCTAAAGAATCCGAAGGCTGCACCACCAAAGAGATTTGGAGCGCCACGCTTTTGACCTTTGTTTCTAAATTTTGCGTAGCAACTTCCTTTGTTCTAGCCATTATTTTCCTGCCGTTAAAAATTGCTGTGGCCTTTAATATTTTCTGGGGGCTGTTTTTAACCGGAAGCTTTAGTTTTGTAATGGCCAAACGCCGGAAAAACTCCCCCTGGAAAGCCATTTTAGAACATTATTTAATCATTGCCGTAGTGGTTTTTTTAACTTATTGTTTAGGCCGTTTTGTCAGCCATTATCTTTAAAGCTCCTTTCCTTTGAAAAAAAACTGCCGCCTTAAAATCGATTTTCAAGAAGATGTGTATTTCAAGAATTTATTCAAAAAACCAGAGTTAAAAACTAAAAAATAAAAGCCTTTTCTTACAACGCTTATGAAGCTCTAATCATATAATAAGAACCGCAAAAGACAAGCCGTTTTTTTGTGCGACGAATATTTTAAAAATACCGCTTCTGTCAGATCCCTAAGCCTCCGGCCAAAAGCTAAAAACTCATCTGAAAGATCTGCCGGCAGATTAAAAAAACCCAAGTCAGCCAGCATCTGTTCCCTTCTGCTTTCCCTAAAACCAGCTCAAATCAGACCTTAAAATTAAACTTCAGGAAAAGAAACGTGCTGCAGCTGGCTCCAACAAAAATCGCCTTCCAGACTGCACCTTTCAAACAAAGCATCCTGAAAACGCCTGTCTCGCAAGGCAATTTGGCTTCCCGTAACCTCGCAAAGCTGTATCGAAAAATTTAAAAAAGCCTCGTAGGCCTTTTGTCCTTGAGCTCTATCCGTAAAAAAAATATTAAAAAAATTCTTTAGAGGATCCCTGCCTTTTGAAGCAAATTCGTCCTCTCGACAGCATCTGATTAAATCAAAGCGGTGGGCGGCATTCAACAAAGACCAAGCCAAATTAGCTTTGGGATTTGTATCTAAAATCCGCTTAAATTCAGGTGATTTTACCCGCAAGGATGAATAGGGAACACAAGAAAAGCGCATACATTCGGCAATCCACATATAGCTCTTTTCGTCAAGGCCCAAATGCTTGGCATATTCAATAAAAATCAGCGCCGATCGTTTCTGATAAAACCTGTGGTCATCTGATCGCTCCTGATCATGGTATCGGCCGGATCGAATTAAATAGGCTGCTAAAAGCAAAGCCAATTTTTCCACCTCAGTCAAATTACAAACGGCTGTTTTCTGCTCTTCCGAGCCATGCGTTTTAACAAAATCCAGCAAACCTTGCATCATCCGGGCCTGTCTGGCCCCGTGCGTCCCATTATGGTTGGGGCGATAAACCAAAACAGCAGCGCCGGGTTTAAAAACATTCGCACCAGGTTTTATCGTCTGATAATCGCTCTCTAAATCATTCGGATAAGGTTGATTCATAGTATAATGATTGGCCGCCTTAAAAATAAGGGGCAGATTTGCTTCCGTCAGGACAATCCTATACTCTTGAAATTTCGGCACCTTCACTAAAATTGTTTTCGAATCGCCTTCCGCTTGAAACGCTAAAGCGCTCACACCAGGCATGTCCGTCAAGTCGCCCGCAGCCCCGGCGGCTAGAGCCCCCGCTCCTTGAACCTCAGCTTCATTTCCCCTAAAAAAACATCCCAGCCCATGAAAGCAGGCGCTAATCAGCTGAAAAACCCTCTGAATGATCTGCCTTATAATCTTGATAAGAGCATGAAGCTTTGAATCTTGGGAAGCTCTCTGCGAATGAAACAACGCCGCACCGGCGGCCGAAGGCACCGAGTTTCCGGTTAATAATCCCATAAAAAATCCTTTTTTTTATTCAAAAACAGCTTAAATTTTAACAGATTTTTTAATAAAATAAAATAAAATAAAATAAATTTTTTACATTAGCCTTTTCCAGCTGAAAATGAAAAATTTAAACTTTTGGGCTTTGGTTTAGGCTTCTGTCAAAAAAAACTTTAAAAAGAAAGCGTTTTTCAACGCATGGCTTTGCCTTAAATTATATCAAACAGTTGCTAGCCCCTCCGCCACGGCCGGAAGCTCTTTGAAGCTCTGGCAAAAAAACACAGGCCGCCAAAAATTACCGGTATCCAGCTTGCTTCTTTTTTTTCAAAAAGCCTACAATAAAAAAAACATAACAAGAGATGGCAAAATGGTTTTTTTTTCTCAGACTTTAGCCCTGCTTCCCGTTCCCTTGCAAAAATACACTGCCTGGCTTAACGCCCCTCTTTTTACTTTAGGGGATGCGCCGGTCACCTTTTCAATGCTCTTAAAGTTTGCGCTGATTATCCTGCTTTCTTACACTCTGGCCGCAATAGCCCGCAAATCCTTAAGCCGCCTGTCGCAAACGCAGCAAGGCTTCCCGCAAAAAGTCGCCCATAATCTCAGCCGCTTTGTCTTTTACTTTATTTTTATTATCGGCCTGCTTTTTGCCATGTCGCTGATCGGCCTTAATTTTACAACCATCGCCGTTTTGATCGGCGCTTTCGGCGTTGGCATCGGCTTTGGCTTTCAATCCATCGTGCAAAATGTGATTGCCGGACTTTTTTTGTTAATGGAAAAACACGTCCGTATCGGCCATGTTATCCAAATGGAATCCGGCCTCAGCGGCAAAGTTGTCGCCATCAGGCTACGGGCAACCATTTTAAAAACCTTTGAAAACAGCGCAGTCCTGGTCCCGAACGCCGAACTGATTTCGCAAAAAGTCATTAATTTCAGCCTGCTGAAAGAAAAAAGAAGGCTGCTTTTGCCCTTTTCAGTCGCTTTTGGCACAAACAGGCAAAAACTATCCGAGATCCTAATTCAAAAAGCCCAGCAAATGCCTTATACGGCAAATGGAACAAAGCCCCAGGTTTTACTGAGTAAAATCGGCGAAAGCGGGCTGGAATTTCAGCTTTCGGTTCTCATCGAAACGCTCAAAGGAATCTCTTTGGCCGAATTAAAATCGCTTTATCTTGGCGCCATCGAAGAAGCGCTAAGCGCCCATAACATTGAAATCCCCTACCCGGTCATCGATCTTAGAACTAAACATTAAAGAGCTCAATTTTCAAAAAGCGCTTTTTGAAAAATCGAAAAAAACCGTTCGGGAGAAAAACGGTCGCTCTCAGGGCTATTTAAAAACCTTTCAATATTTTCCAAATACGCCTGGTGCTCTTTTTCTGGCATGTTTTTTAAATAGGCATAAAGCGCTTCCAAAGAAGAAAACTTACGCCGGTCGATAAAACAGTTCTCGGGAATATAATCAGTAATATTGTCCGCTCCCAAATAAACCGGCACCGTCCGAAAATAAAAGGCATCAAAAATCTTTTCAGTCACATAGCCATGAATCTTATGGATATTTTCATAGCAAAGACAAAAGCGAAAGTCCCTTAAGACCTCTTTGGTATCAATGGCTCCCCGGTAGTTCCTATACTGCTTTTTATCCCAGCCCATGCCGAAAAGGGAAAAGTCTTCCGTCTTTTCAAAAAACTCGATCTCCCTTTCCCTATGGCTATAAAGCTCATTTAAATGCTGCGAGCTTTTACACCGGGCGACCATCGCCAAAAGTTTTTTGTTCCCAAAGGGCTTGGCCGTTACCGGCGAAAGTCGTTTTTCTGGGTAATAAAACTGAAAATATTTCCGGTTATCCACCAAACTGTCATTCCAGGTATAAATACGGGAAAAATAACGGTGGTACTTGGTTTGATAGTTTTTCGGCACAGTCGACGGCGGCTCCCATAAAAACAAAATCAGCCTTTTAGGCGGATACTGCCGAAGGCATTTGCGTGAAATACCTTCCAAATCAAAAACAACCAGCCGGTAAAGGTCTTTTAAACCATCAAGCGACCGGGTCATTTTAAGCCGAAAGCCTTTTTCCGAACAAAGCCGGGAGAGGTTCTTGGAATAAAAAGATATCCCTTCCCTGGTTTCTTCAGGACAAAAAAAACCGGTATAAAAATAAATGGTTTTTCTTTGCCTGTAATTGTAGTGGGCAAAAAAAACAACCGCCGCAAGTAAAACTAGCCAGCCCAAATTCAAAAGACGCTGAAACATAAAAAAAAGTATAAGAAAAAAATCAAAACAAAAAAACAAAAACTTTTCTTTTTTTGCGAATTTGCTTTAAATTTAAAGAAAATGATAAAAAAAAGGCCAGGAGCTTATCCTGAAAAATAAACGTTATGTCCAGTACTTTTTTACCAATTAATGAAAATGGTTTTCTGCAAAAAAACGCCACCTGCCTTTTTTCCGTCAGTTTAAAAGATTTTAACCTCGCCATCTCGCTTTCTTTTCAACAAACCGAAGAAGAAAGCTGGAAACTGAAAGGCCTCGCCACCCTCTCGAATCATCAGCACTATAAACAGACAATTGCCGCCAGGCCCCTGTTTCCCGGTAAATTTGTCAATATCGGCAGCTGGAAGCTGCATATTGATTATTTCGGCGTCAACATCAACCTGGACCCCGCCATCCCAGAGGATAAATTAGGCCCCCTGGCCAACCGCAAACTAATTGAAATTTCACTCATTCCCAACGGAGTTTTAATTAAAAGCGACTGTATGGAAGGCACCATCCGCTTAAACGGCTAAGCCGGATTTTAAAACATTATCCAAAGGTTTTTTCACTGGTTCGGCAAACCCATGCAAACCTAAAATTTTTCTTTTCCAAGAAAAGCGGCTCTTCATATAATGCAGCTGATAGGCCTTCAGCAGCCAGGTTAAGTTTGGTTTCAAGCTAAAAACCTGTCTTTGAACGCCCGCAAACCCAAAGAAGGATCATATGTTTAAAAACCCCCTTTCCATTATTAACCAGGCTTACTATTTTGCTTTGAGCATTGCCATTTTAAACCTGGCCTTGCCGATGCTTTTTTGGCTTTTGCAAATCCTTCCGCTTATGCCGCTGCCGATCCTGGTACGGGAAGTGGCTTTTTCTTTACTGACCATTCTTTTGGCCGTTTTAATGAAATATAAAAAACAGCTGTTTGCAGCGCTTTTACTGCTGATTCTGGCCTTTTTCCAGCTTGGCAT
>JBAZHS010000042.1:0-9233 GCA_041652275.1 Parachlamydiales bacterium | reverse complement strand
GCCAAGGAAGCGGCCGGCTTTCAGACTTTTCAAGCCCTGTTTAAGGGCCAGGTTCGGCGGGATCATTTGGCCGCCGGTTTTTTCCCGGATGGACTGGATCCAGGCATAAAGCTTTTTATTATGGAATGGTTTGCCGATGGCCACTCCCTTCATTCTGAGGTTGCCGTCTAAAAAAAGCACTTCCCAGTTAGCCTGGTGGCCGCAGAAAAAAATCAGGCCTTTTTTGCTGTTATAGAGTTTTAAGGCGGTTTCAGGGTTTTGGCACAAAATCCGGCGGGAAAGGTTTTTTTCCACAGCCAGTTTGGGGTATTCTAAAATGGTAATGGCCAGGCTTTGAAAGGTTTTTTTAGCGGTTTTTAAAAGTTCTTTTTCGGAAAGTTTTAGATCTTTGGCCAAAGCCAGGTTGCTTAAGGTGCGCTTGCGCAGTTTAGGTAAAAAATAAAAGGACCAAAAGCCCAAAAAACGGCCGATCGAATGAAGAAAAAAGTAGGGTAAAAAAGCTAAAAGATAGGCCAGAGAGCGGACGGCATAATAAGAGAGGTTAAACTGTATTTGTTCTTTTTTCATTTTAAAAGGTCGATGATTTTTTGAAGCTGTTTTTCCATTTCCAAGGCTCGGATGCTTTCGCGGATGGCTTGGGCTGAAGTTTTGGTTTTGGGATAAAAAAGAGCTTCTTCAATTAGTTTAGCCAGCTCTGCGGGCTGCATTTTTTCTAAAACCCGCCCGTTCTTTGGGCTGATCACTTCGCAGCCCCCGTTAAAGGCGGAAGTTACAGTAAAGAGCCCCATTGCCAGCGCTTCTAAGGTGGTGTTGGCAAACGGATCATAATAAGTCGGCAAAACGAAAGTGTCGGCAATGGAATAAAAGGCAAGCGTGTTCGCTTGATGGCCGAAAAAGGATACTTTTGGCCTGAGGCCGAGTTTCCGGGCCAGCTGGTGGTAGGAAGCAGCTTTTTTGTCTTGGCCGACAACGGAAAGGTGCCAGCTGCTAGTTTTGAGCAAAGCCAGGGCCTGCAGGAGCAGTTTTAGCCCTTTTCTTTCAAAGCCGTTGCCGATAAAAAGAAAATGGTGGGCTTTTTCCGGCAGCTGCAGCCTTTGAAGCTCGGCGGCTTTTTGAATGAAGGAATTTTCAAAGGGCTTCTGGTAGTTTTGCCATTCGACGCCGTTGAGTGCCAAAGAGATTTTTTGCGGATCAAAAGCGTAGTTTTCCACCAGTTCCTGAAAGACCATTGTGGAATTGACGACGACCCTTTTTAAGGCCGGATAGCTGAGGGCTTTTTTTTCCAAAAACAGGATTGCGTAGTGCCGGGGGTCGAAAAAAAAGCTGATTTTTTTGTAAAACGGAGCGCTTTGCCAGCGCCGTTTTAAAAAGACTTTGTGCAGGCCGTTTCCCAGCCTGAGGTAGTTTTGGCTGGAGCTTTTGTCCAGGCCTAAAACGAGGGTTTCTTCCGGATGGGCCTTTAAGTATTTTTTTACCTGGCGGCTATAGTCAAGCAGCTGTAGGAAATGGGGCAGACGCCGTCTTTTAAAAAAATGCACTTTAAGCTTTTCAGGTAAATTGGGAAGGGGGTGCTTGTGGTCCGGCTCAGTTGTTAAAAGGGTGACTTCATGTCCTTGTTTTAAAAGGTAACGGCAGAGGAAAAGCGTTTGTTTTTCCAAGCCGCCCAAAGAGGAGATTTGATTTTTTAAAATAAGCATTTTTCTGTATAAAAGGTTTCTTTTTCCGCTTCCGGGACAACCAGCTAACCGTTAGGGGTAAGGCTTTTTTTAAGGAGGCGTGGTTGATTTTTGCGAAACGGTGATTTCCTGGGCTTCGAGTTTGATGTCTAGCTGCAGCTTTTTGCCATCGGCGGCGTAAAGGGAAAAGCGCTGGATGTAGTTTTTAAAGCGGTTGCGCAGGTATTCGATTTTCTGTTCCGGTTTAATGGTTTCATCCTGCAGGGCGGCTTCAGCCTGCTCTTGCAAGACTTCAGCGATAAAACGGTCTTCCAGTTCTTTGGGGTGGATGAACTGGGTGCACCAAAGCAGTTTTTCCCTTTCGCTTTTGGGCGCGGCAATAATAACAATTTCCAGATTGTCTTTGACGACATTTAAAAACTGGCGCGAGATATCCTGGACAAAAAGCGGTGTTCCGGAGACGGTCAGGCCGTTGTTTTTACGGACAAAGTCGTTCAAGGCCAGCTTATAAGTGTCGGGGTTGAGGGTGTCGCTGAGGCTTAAGGGAAAATAGATTCTGATGGGAATTTCCTGGCCGATGGCGATCAGCTCTTTTTTGGCAAAATCGATCCGTAAAAAGGCGGCCTTGGGATCGTCGATGTCAAAAGGGGTGTCGGAAAGGGAGGGGACGGAGAGCTTTTTCCAGTTTTCCGGGATTAAATAGCTAACTTCGTCTAAATCCTGGGCTTTTTGTTCGAGCTCTTCAATTTCTTTAGAGGAAATGTTGTTTAAGTTGAAGGTGATTTTCAGGCCCTTGGCTTTCAGGTGTTTTAAAGTTTCTTCGGGGCCTGAAAGGGTGACATAGAGCTGGTAGGGCCAGATATCAAGGAATTGGTAGCCTTTCGGGGCTTCGCCGATGGGCTTGGCGACGAAAAGCGGGATTTTTTCGGTAGCCAGATTCGAAAGCTTGATAATAAAATCCGGGTGGATAATTTTCTGGAGGGCTTTTTGGATGTCAAGATTGGTGTTGTAGGCGATGATGTCTTTGGGCTGGATGTTCAGGGCCCATTCCGTTTCCTGGCCTTCAGCGTCGATTGATACTTCAATGTCAGCGGAAGAAAGGGCGTCCAAAACGCTTTTGTTGCCGGTCAAGGTAAGCGAGATTTTTTTTGATAAAAAGTTGTTTTCTTTGATGCCTTCGATGGTTTTGCCTGGGGGCAGATTGGTTATCCGGATAGGAACGTTGTGGATGGTTTTGGTTATGGTCATGGAATGGCTGACCATCATCCAGATAAAAAAGGCTAAAATCAGGGACAGCAGTTTGCGGGGCCAGTTTTCTAAAAAGATCTTAAAAAAGAGGGTTTTCATTGTTTCAGCCACTCTTTGAAATTGAATTTATTTTGAAACGGCATTTTGTTGGTCGGGTTGAAAAGCGAGCGGATGATGCCCTTGAAACGGTCCGTCTTAATGCCGCGGGTCATGATGCCGTCCCTGGCGATCGAGACCTTGCCGCTTTCTTCGGAAACGACAATAACTAAAGCATCGGAAATATGGGAAAGGCCCAAAGCGGCCCGATGGCGCGTGCCCATGGATTTGGCGAGCTGCAGGGAGTCTTCCGCCAAAGGCAGGATGGCGGCGGCGGCCAGGATCATTTGCCCGCGGAGAATAACGGCGCCGTCATGCAGGGGAGTCGAGGGGGCGAAGATGGTCTCTAAAAGCTCGGCGGAGAAATCGGCGTTGAGCAAAATGGCTTTTTGGGCCCATTCTTCCAAAGAGTCTTCATTTTCCAGGGCGATTAAAGCCCCGATCCGTTTGTCGGCCAGCTTATAAACGCAGTTAGAAAGCGGTTCTAAAAACCGATCGAATTCGGAGAGCTCTTTGCGTTTTCTTCCTTTTAAGGCCAGTTTAGAAAGAGCGACTCTCAGCTCGGGCTGGAAAATAACGATCACCGCTATGACCGCCGCATCGCCCAAAATGAGCATGACTTTTTGTAAAACCGGCAAGTCGAAAAGCGAAGAAGCGAAGACCAGCATTAAGAAGGCCAGCAGGCCCCAGACCAGGTCAATGGACTTGGTGTTCCAGAAAAAAGAAAGCAGGTAATTTAAAATAATGCTGATCAGAATAATTTCGAACAGGGCGGAAATAAAACCCATAGCTTTGCTTTTTTTGCCTTCATGTATAATAGGAAATCGGAATTAAAAAAAACCTAAAAAGATTTTTTTTCTTTTTCGGGAAAACCGATCAGGGCTTCATAGCACAAGTGCAGGTGTCTGACCCCCTGCATGGCCCGATGGGGCTGGCTTTCCGGCTTTAATTTCAGGTCTTTGGCGATGGCGTCTTTGGAAAAGCCCCGGAAGTCGGCGATTTTCCGGTTATTTTTTACAAAAAGGGCCCAATACATGGAAGCCAGGTCCAGCCAATGGTAGGGCCAAAGGCGCTCTTCTTGAATTTTCGGTTCGATGATCTGGGCAAAAAAAATCCGGTCGAAGGAGGGGTTTTGACAGATATAGACGCTGTTTTTCCGGTTAATGTCCAGGGCGGTGAAATGGGCAGTGATGTCTTGTTCAACCTCCCGGCTGTTTTTTCCTTTTTTGATGGTTTCGTAAGTAAAGCCGTTGATTTGCAAACTGGAGGGGTTGGATTTTTCCCAAACCTCGGGAGTGTGGAAAACAACTGTCTGGTATTCGCCTTTTTTTTCTCCGCTGGCAAGGTCGATGATTTGGTAAGCAATTTCCAAAACTTGATACAAAAAAGGGTTTAGGCCATTTGTTTCCGTATCTAAAAAGATGCCGAGCATAGTTAAAAAACCCCTGTTTTTTTAAGAGTAAAAAAATAACAAGAGTAAATAGATTATGCAAGTAAAAAAAGAATTGCCAAATTTAAAAAAAATAATTTACCGGGGAATTTAAAAACACGGGCCAGCCGGAAGGAGGGGCATAAGAGCGTTTATGGCGGAAAGAAGAAAGCGGCCCAAGGCGGTTAAAAAGACAAAAAAAACCAGATAGTCCTTTGGGAATACCGGCGCAACCATTATAATGGAAAGATAAAGAATTAAAATTTGTTTTAATACTTTTTAACCTAAAAAAACGATGGCTTTTCCCCGACAAAAATTTCGCGAGCTGGTTTTTCAGCTGCTCTTTTCCAGGGATTTTTCTTTAAAAAACGAACTTGAGACGGCTCCGGTGATGATGGCGCTTTTAAAAACGACCCGGGGCCAGGTAAAAAAGGCCGAGGCCATGGTGGAGGAGATTCTCGCCCAAAAAGCTTTTTTGGACGAAAAGATCCGAGCGGTCTCCGAGGACTACCGTTTAGAGCGGATCTCGAAGGCGGAACTAAATATTTTACGTTTGGGCCTTTTTGAGCTTTTCTTTCAAACTTCTCCGTCCAAAGTTGTTTTGGCGGAAGCAATCCGGCTAGCCAGAAAATTCGGCTCGGAGAACGGTTCTGATTTTGTCAATGCGCTTTTAGACCAGGTTTATCAAAAAAACAAAGATGGGCTTGCAGCTACAGAGAAATAAAGAACTTAAACGCCTGACGACTTTTGGCATCGGCGGAAAAGCGGCTTTTTTTGCCGAGGTGAAAAACCCAAGCGAACTTAAAGAAGCTTTTTTAATAGCGCAGAAAAACCATTGGCCCTGGCGGATTCTCGGCGCCGGATCCAATCTGCTTTTTGATGAAAAGGGCTTTGACGGCCTAGTGATTCAAAGCCGGATCTCTTTTTGCTTTAAAAAAAGACAGCTGCAATCTGGACAGGACGGCCTTCTTGTGCAGGTCGGTTCGGGCTATCGGCTGAGCCAACTGGCCTTGAAGACCTCCCAGGAAGGTTTTGGCGGTTTGGAATTTGCTTTTGGCCTTCCGGCTTCTTTGGGCGGAGCGGTTTATATGAATGCGGGGGCTTTTGGCTCTAATTTGGGCCAGGTCGTTCAGAAAATTGATTTTCTTTTTTTTAATGGCGCAGAAAAACAGTTTTTAAAAGCGGATTTGGATTTTGGCTACCGTTTTTCTTCCTTGCAAAAGCTTTCGGGTTTTATTGTGGGCGCTGAGCTTTTTTTGCCGAAAGCCGAAAAAACGGAAGAAAGGGCCTTGGCTTTTTGGCAAAAAAGACAGAAAACGCAGCCCTGGAAAGAAAAAAGCGCGGGCTCTATTTTCCGCAATCCGCCGGGTTTTTTTGCCGCGGCCCTGATTGAAAGCTGCGGTCTGAAAGGCGTTCGGATCGGCGGGGCGCAGATTTCTTCTTTGCACGCTAATTTTATTGTGAATTTAGGCGCGGCCAGCTCCCGGGATGTTTTGGATCTGATCGCTTTGATGAAAAGCCAGGTCAAAGCCAGGCACCAAGTTGAACTTCAAGAAGAGATTGCCTATGTGCCCTACCGAAACTGATTTGCGCTATGATCTGCATGTGCACAGCTGTTTTTCCGACGGTGATGTGGAGCCGTTTGAGCTTTTGCAAATGGCCCAATTGCAGGGGCTGTCGGGCCTTGCGATTACCGACCATGATACGATTGCAGCATATACTCCCGAGCTTTTTTTTACCGCCAGACAGCTGGGCCTGACTTTAATTTTGGGCGCCGAAATTTCCTCTTTGCAGGGCCAAAAAAGCGTGCATGTTTTAGCTTATGCTTTTGAGCCGAATGTCATTTTTTTAGGGTTTTTAGCGGAGATCCGTCAGAAACGAATTGAGCGCAACCTGCAGATTTTAGCCAAGCTGCAGGCCCGTGGGCTGGCTATAGCTGAAAACGAACTTTATCCTGAGGTTTTCAGTGGATCCAAAGGCCGGCCCCACATTGCCAAGCTCTTAGTGCAAAAGGGTTTTGTGCCAAATTTTCAAACGGCTTTCGATCTTTATTTAAAAGAAGGCGCTTCCTGCTATGTGGAAGCGAGTAAATTTACCACCCGGCAGGTTATTGAAGAGGTTCATCTGGCCGGCGGCAAGGCGGTTTTGGCCCATCCGCATAAACTGGTGGGAGAAAAGCTGGTTGATAATTTACTGGAATTGCCTTTTGACGGTTTGGAAGGTTATAGCGGGCGTTTTAACCCGGGCCGGAGATGGCTTAAAATTGCTGAGAAAAAAGGCTGGCAAGTGACCGGAGGCTCGGATTTTCACTCCAAGAACCTTCTGTCGAATTTTTTGGGCTCTTCCTGGACAGATGAAAAAACTTTGGCCTGGCTGATAAAAAAATAATCATTATTTCATTTTTTCGCTTCAAGGAATAAATGCAGCGCTTAAAAGCTGTAAAAAAATTAACGCTATAGCGGATTTACTTAGAATTTACAGGAAAGCCCTGGTGAAGAAAAAGAGGACAAAAATTAAATGGATAGACGGCTTGGCGGGTAAGATTGGGCAAAGATGAATTAAAATCTTTTTTAGAAAAAGACAAGGCCACGATTTCCTTCTCCAGCTCAAGCAAGGGGACTCCATCTTGTGCAATTTGTTGAATGAAGCTAAAAAATAGCTGTCAGAATGCTCTTAACCAAAAAATAAATGAATAAAGAAGGCACACTCCCTAGCTGCATGCCCAGCACACAAAAACCAAAAATGATAAAACCTACTCCTACGGCAGAAACGGCCGCTAGCTCTAGAGTTGGTACCAGATAAAAAAGAAACAACAAAACGCTGGTAGTCACAGTCGCAATGGCAAAGGCTAAACTAACGGCGTGTATTACTTGCTCGGATTGTATTTTTATGCTTGGTAAACTTATGCTTGCTAAACATTTTTCATAAAATTGTTTAAACCGGCCTGAAGAGTTTTTAGGTGGGTTGGTAGAAGGGCTAGAAGTAAAGGAAGGCCCTGAAACTATTTTCAGCCTCGATCGAATAGAGGCCCAAAAACCTGCAGATTCCGTTAAATGATCTTGTGCTGGAGGATCGTTAGGAAAATTGTGAAAGCAAGCCCACGAAACTATTTTCATAACAAGCTCCGATCGAATAGAGCCCCAAAAACCCGGAGATCCCATTAAAAGATGTCGTGCAATCGGGGAATCGTTGGGAAAAGCGGGAATAGTTTTATTTTCAAAAGGAAAAAGATTAATTGAAACCATTGTTAATCTCGAGTTAATTAAAAACTATTATAAAATAATTATTTTTTAAATTCAATTGTTAAGGTTGTTTTTTTTGTTGCCGTTATAAAATACTTATTGTAAGGGTTTTAACATATAGCGGACAAGGGTGTTTCTTTTACTTTTGAGTGAAAGGAATTTAAAGAAATTATTTTACTTTCAAAAATTTTTCTCAAAAAAAGTTTAGTTTAAAAATTGCGCTGTTCATGTTTTATACAGTGTTATTAAAAATTGTTTTTTAATCAAATTAATGTTATAATTTTTCTAATTATGAGAATTATGAGTTTAATTTTTAAGTTTTTTCAATTTATAGTTAATAAGTTGTTTTTAGGCACTCTTGTTTCTGGTTTTTATAAAACCTTTATTATTAGTCTTTTGGGTGTTTTAGTGCTGACTGGTTCGGTTTTTCCCCGGAGTTTATCAAAGCCTGCTTATTCGCAGGCGTTTGGCTGGGCAAAAGAAAAAGTTTTTTTGCCGGGTCGAAAGGTGGAAATTTTTTCTTGGAATGTGGCGTTTTTGCCTTTGGGACTGGCAGAGAACTGGACTGCGTTTTCGCCCTGGCCTGAAAGGGTTGAAAAGGTCGGCGCTGTTATTTTAAAGGCGGATGCCGATCTGGTCTTGTTGCAAGAAGTTTATGATGATGATGCGGCCCGCGAACTGATCCGGCGCTTGGAAGGCCGGTATGCTTATTTTTATTATTCGATTGGATCCAGCAGGATTGGGGAAAAAAGCGGGCTTTTTGTGGCGAGTAAATTTCCCCTTAAAAATGCCCGTTTTACTTTATATAAAGCGAAAAAAAACAACCTGGAGTCGTTTTTCGTTGGCAAGGGTTTTTTTGATTTTGAGCTTTTTGTGGGAGAAACCAAGGCGATGCATGTTTTTGTCACTCATTTGCAGCATTCGGAAAACGACCTGGCGCCTGTGGTCTTAGATCAAAAGCTGCGCCAAAAACAGCTTTCCCAGCTGTTTTTGGCTGTGAAAGACGAAACCGCTCCGGTTTTAATTGCCGGTGATTTGAACATGGCTCCGGAAGAGTGCCGGGCTGCTTTTAAAACCCAAAAAAACTTTCAAAATTTTCTTTTAAGCCGGACGGAGACGCCGAAAACCGCTGTTATTCAAGTGGAAAAAGCTACGGCTGAGGTAACTTTAGACTATGTTTTTTTCAAGCCGGGCCGCCTTAAAGCCTTTCTCCTGACCCGGGTTTTAGCTTCGGACGGCCTCTCGGATCACCGCCCTTTAAAAAGTTCTTTGAACTTTTCTTTTTAATCCGCCTGAATGATTTTCTGGGATTTTGTCAGGTAAAAACACTTTTTTCGAAACTTTTTTTCACTTGCTGCTTGCCTAAAAGCTTTGCTTTTTGTATCTTGTTTATATTCTTCAGCGTAAAGATGGAGAAAAAAGCAGCTTGATCTGCTTAAGATTGTTCTTTTGACAGTAGAAAAGAGTGGGATAATAGAGTTTGTGGGGACATCTTTTATAAGATGTTCGCTTCGAAGATTTTTTAAGATTAAATTTTTTGAG
>JBAZHS010000041.1:0-9381 GCA_041652275.1 Parachlamydiales bacterium | reverse complement strand
AAGGGGCCGTCTAAAAATTGGACGGGGTGGGGTTTGAGTGCTTCCAGGGCGGCTCCGATGGCAATCGCATAACGTTTTTCTTCTTCTTTTTCCGGCTGCAGCAAAGCGCTGATGGTTTCTTTATTGGCGTTCATTAAAAAAAGATCGAGGTGTTTTAAAAGCTGGGTGTTTCCAGTTAGAAGCAGGGTTAGCCGGTTTTGTCCGGGAAAGGCCTTTAAAGTATTGGTAAGCTGGGTGGAAAGTTTTTCCAAGAGAAGCTTTTTGTCCGGGGTAAGGCTGGAGATTTCCTGCCCTTCTTTTGACGAAAGGGCTTCCAGGCCCTGATTGATCGTATAGCTTGTAAAAAGACCGCCTGCTTTTAAATGGAGACAAGTGGTTTCCAGAAGGCCGAAATGGATTAGGGCCAGATCCTGGGACCGGGGAAAATAGTGGCGGGCGAAACTAAACAGGGCCTGCGGGGTGGAAACGGCCATATCCGGATTGATCTCGTTTAAAAACTGGGCCAGGAATTTTTTTTTGGTGATCTGGAAAGAAAAAAGCGCGCTTTGGGCGTTTTCCGCAATGATCCGGGCGGTGGAAAAAGCCTCTTCCTGGGGCAGGGCGGTGATAATTTCTTTTTGCCGAAGCAGCGTTTTCTTTAAAAGCCTTTGGCCCATATTCTTGATTTCCATGGTCTTAATTAAAACTTGAGAAGCGGGAAGAATTCCGACAAAGAAATTTTTTTTACCTAAAATGTCAAGCTGCTTGACAGCGGTGCGGGGCAGCGTTTTTAAATTTAAAATTTTACCTTTGGAAGAAAGTTCGGCTGTAAGTGCTTTTTCTCCTTCCAGAAAGACGGCCAGGCGGTTCATGTCAAAAAACCTTTCGTTAAAAATGAAGGCTTATTGTAGTCGGGCAAGAAATTACCGCAAAGAGTTTTAAGAAAAAGCCTCTTTCGGGTAAAATTACAAGAAAAGATTTTTTTATGCTGATCAACCTGTTTAATTTATTTTTTAACGCATATGTGCTGGTCTTGCTGGCCCGGATTATCGGCTCCTGGTTTGGTTCTTTTCAAAGAACTTCGCTGTGGAACTTTATATATAGGTTGACGGAGCCCTACTTGGCTTTTTTCCGCCGGTTCCTGCCGCCGGTCGGCGGAACCCTTGACCTGAGTCCGATCATTGGTTTTTTTGTTTTGAAGCTGTTGCAAAAATTTATTCTTTACCTTTTCCGGTAAATGGGCTACCAATCCGCTTTTCAGCTCGGTTCTCTGGTTTTGCCGAACAATCTTTTCGCAGCGCCCCTGGCCGGTTTTACCGACCGCCCTTTCCGCCGTTTGTGCCGGCATTTTTTTAAGGGCCTGATCTTTTGCGAAATGGTTAAGATTGAGGCTTTGGTCAGAAGAATTCCGGCCACCTTGCGTTATTTGGAAGCCGGTTTGGAAGAGCATCCTCTCGGCGCTCAGATCTGCGGCTCAAAGCCGGAAATTGCCCGGCAAGCGGCCCTAATCATCGAAGAAATGGGTTTTGATCTGATCGATTTAAACTGCGGCTGCCCGGTTGACAAGGTAATTAAAGACGGTTCCGGCTCCGGTCTTTTGTTAAAGCCGGATTTGATCGGAGAAATGCTCAGCGCTTTAGTCTCAAGTGTAAAAATTCCCGTGACCCTGAAGGTCCGCCTTGGCTGGGACGACGATAAGATCAACGTCTTGGAAGTTTTAAAGATTGCCGAAAAGGCGGGGGCCAAGGCTATTACTGTCCACGGCCGCACCCGCCGGCAGGGATATCGCGGCAAAGCCAGTCTGCAGATGATCAAAGAGTGCAAACAAACGGCCCGCACGATCAAGGTTATTGGCAATGGCGATCTGTTTTCTTTGGAAGCAGTGCTTGAGATGTTTCAGCAGACCGGCTGCGACGGGGTCATGCTTTCCAGGGGGATGGTCGGCAATCCCTGGCTTTTTGAACAGATCGCCGCTTTTCCTTTAAAAACCGAAAAAAGTCCGGAAGCTTTAAAAAAAACCATTCAGAAGCATTTTGAGTTAATTCAAAAAGAAGCCGGCAAAGAAGAAAAGACCAAGCTTTTTGATATGCGCCGGATGATCGGCTGGTATTTAAAAGGCTGTTCTAATGCCAAAGAGCTGAAAATGGAGGTTATGCGGGCGGAAAAGTCCGAAGCGGTTTTTGGTTTAATTGAAAATTATCCGTGGGATAAAGTTTTTTCTAACCGGAGGGCCGGCCATGAAGACAGAGATCAGATTGCTTTTTAAAGGCAAGGAGCGGGTTTTTTTTTCGTCCCTCTGTGAAAAGCCGTACTGAAGGGCTTGCTTTGATTGGCTTTGTTGGCAATCTGGAAGACGGTTCGGTAACGGTCAGGGCCGTTGGCGAAAAGCCGGACTTGCAGGTTTTCTTAAAAAAAATTCAGGCCTGACCCGGTCGTGGCTGGATTAAAAAGAGAACGGATCTTCTTCGGAAAATTTTTCTTTTTTCAGCTTTAGGCTGAAGATCCGGTGCAGCCTTTTGAGATTGGACTTGGTATCGGTAAAGTCCGGATGTTCTTCGACGGCAGCCGGTTTTTTCAGATTTAAAAAGCTGTGGGTTTTTTGGACTTTTGCACCCAGGGCCCTGGCTTCCAAAGAAAGTTTGAGGTCATTGGTCACCAAAGTAATCTCCTGGGGAGTTTTGGCTTTGGCAATCTCTTCCAAAAGGTATAGGTCGGCACTTTTTTCAGCCGTGTAGATAATCATCAGGTTTTCGAAATTCAAATTCACCTGGTCCCAGGTATTTTTTTGCATGATGCCGTCGAAGACCAAAAGGGTTTGGGCCGGTTTGAGATTTTTTATTTTGGCCTGAACCCAGAAGATGAGTTTTTCCCGGGCTTTTTGAAATTTTTTTTCTTCTGAAAAAGCAGTTTTGGGAGCAAAAGAAAACAGCAGGTTGTAGCCGTCGATATAGTAGTTCATGCCAAGTTTTGCAGATAAGTCAAAACCTTGTCGAGGGCTTTTCGGCGGTGGGAAATCTTGTTTTTGATGGAATCTTCCAGCTCGGCGAAGGTTTTATTATAATCATTTTTGACAAAGAGCGGATCAAAGCCAAAGCCGCCGCCGCCCTTTTCCTGGTCTAAGATCAAACCTTCCACGGTGGCGCTGACGCATTTTTTTAAAAAACCCTCCGGAGAAGCCAGGGCAATCCAGCATTCGTAGTAAGCGCTGCGCTCTTTATTTTTTAGTTTTTCCATGTTGGCAAGCAGTTTTTTGCGGTTGTCGGCATCGCCGGCCTGGCTGCCGGCATAGCGGGCGGAAAAAATGCCGGGAGCCCCTTCGAGGGCGGGAACAATCAAACCCGAATCGTCGGCCAGAGTCCAGCACTGTAAAGTTCTGGCGGCTGTTTCGGCTTTTAAAACGGCGTTTTCACGGAAGGTTTTACCGGTTTCTTCCGGCGGCGCATAATCGGGAAAATCTTTTAAAGAAAGCAGGTCCAGGTGTTTAAGGTCTTGCAAAAGTGTTTTGTATTCTCTGAGCTTATGGATATTTTTAGTGGCGAGGACAAGTTGAAAAAGCTTGGTTTGAACCGGCATAGTTTTCCTTAAAAAAAGTTCTTGTCAGAGATGTATAGCGCTTTTCAGGTCAAATAGCTACTTATTTTGCGGATGCGGTATTCTTCGTTTTGCAAATTGAAAGTATCGCCTTCTTTTAAACCGGCCATCTTTTGGGCCAGCTTGGACTGAAAGGAAAAAATCTGTTTTTCCGGATTCGCTTCCCAGGGTCCGAGGATGGTAAAAAGTACTTTTTCTTGATTTTTTGTTTCGCATTCGACAACCGTTCCGACGCCGGCCTGGCCCGGAATAATATCTTCTTTGGTCAGGATCCGCGCCAGCTTTAGCTGGTCGGAGAGCTGCTTGATTTCTGATTGAAGGCGGTCGCGGCGCTCAAGGGCGGCTTTATATTCGGCATTTTCCCGGAGGTCTCCGTGGGACCTGGCTTCTTCAATCTCTTTGGCATTTTGAATAGTCTCGACGCTGGCAAGTTTTTTGAGCCGGTTTTGGACCGTTTCATAGCCTTCGCGGGTTGTCCAGATGACCGTCGGCTCGTCGGTCTTTTCGGCTTTCTCATTTTTTAAAGACGGGTAAGCGGTTTGTCCGAGCGATTGGATGATGCTCAGCTCATGGTCCGAAAGGTTCTGGCATTTGGTGGAAATTAGGATCACCTCTTTAACTTCGGCCTCGGAGGCTTGTTTCATAAAGTCCCGGACCAGCTTGAAATGCTCATGGGTTAAAAGCGAGATGATCTTTTTGGCCAGGTCCTTGTTTTCCGGTTTTAAGCTGAGCGAAGAGAGCAGGGCCAGCAGGTTTTCAAAAAACCTTTGTTTTAAAAGCTTGTCGAAAAGAAAAAGCTCTTCTTCTTTTTGGGTTTTTTGAAAATACCAAATAAAAGCCGCCGGATTTTTTAACGGGTCCAAGATCAGTTCTCGAAGCTTGCGTTTTAGATTTTCTTGGTCTTTTTCCCCTCTGAGCTCATCGAAAACATGGTCGCGGATAAAATGGCTTTTGGTTAAAAAAAGCTCTTCTAAAAAAAGCTTTGGCCATTCGGGGTTGTATTTTTTAAGCTTTTCCAAAAGCGTTTTTTTAAAATGGGCGATTTCCAGCTTTTCCAAAAGGTCCAGAGGTTTGGTTTCCCGTTTAAGTATTTCGGCGAGCTGTTTTTCAAATTTTTCTTCTTCGCAGATCTGCAAAAGCAAAAAGAGCACCTGAAGCTTGTGCTCCGGGCTGATCTCGGGATTTTCACTGATTTCCGAAAGCTTGAGATACAGGGAGGTTTTAAAGCTTTCGTTTTTCAGCGTCTGGGGAAAGTCTCTTAAAAAAGCGTAGACCAGGTGGATGGTCTGGCCGATTTCCGGATTTTTTTCCAAAGCGCTGACCAGTTTTTGCTCGTGGGTCAGGGCTTCGTTTCTTAGCACAAAAACCGAAGCGGAATCTTCCGGCGTTTCGATCTTCGTACTTTTTTTGAGTTTGGACCTGGTGTTTTGCCACCATTTTGACCACTCGTTTTCGGGAATGATCAGCTCGGCGAGCTCATCTTTGATTTCGGAAGCGCTTTTGGGTCCCAGATCTTTTAAAAGCAGGGAGATTAGCTCAACGGGGTCTTCTTTGGCGATTTTTTCTAAAACTTCCGGCCGGCCGAAGCGCAGGGCCAGAAAATGGTCTTTGGAAAGGGGAATTAAGGTTTTCAGGCTTTTTTGGAAGGTCAGGTGCTTTTGCTCGATCACATATTCAAATTCCAGGGTCATTTCTTCGCGGATTAAGGAAAGATCGATAATTTCTCCGGTGCCCCAGCCGGCGGTATGATAGACAAAATTGCCGACCTTGAGGTGGGTTAAAAGCTCAAAGCCGGAAAGGGCGCCCTGGAAGTTTTCGCGGTTCCTCAGCCCGATGATCCTGATTTTCTCGTTGAAAAAACTATCTTCCGGATATTTTTCTTTTAAGTAGTTGTAGGCCAGGTTGGCCAGCTCTTCGGTGTTGCTGTTTTGTAGATCAAAGATCTGCTTGAGGATCTGGTGTTTTTCCGGACCTTCGGAAAGAGACTGCCAAAGCAGCAAGGCGCGGTCCACATGCTGGCCGAAATTTTGGGCCAGCTCCGATTTTTTCATGAGATCTAAAAGTAAAGTGAATTCTTGGGGATCGACTTTGTCGGAATAGCAATATTCTTCCCAAAGTTTTAAGAATTCATGATAATTGTTTAAGCTAATCTTTTTTTTGAATTCTTCTAAGTAACTCATTTTTACCTTTGTAAGCAGTTGGGACTAAAGCTTTTTACTTTTTTTTAAAAAGTCAAGGCTAGTATAGCTCTCGTTTTAATAATCTTCAACTGGGGATCTTGGTTTTTCGGTCAGCAAAGCCGGTAAATGGTAAAAAAAGAAGGCTTTTGGATGAAAAAAGATAATCTTTTATTTTTCGGAGCCTTTTTTTAGGCTTGCCAGCGGAAAGATTTTTTTGGAAAGATGGAAGACCGTCAAAAGTTTAAGCAGGCTGGGCATGCGGTTTTTTTGTTTTCGGCTTTTTTTTCTGTGGGTTTTACCGGGCTTGGCCTTGTCGGCCGGTTTGGAGCCTTTTTTGTGGCAGGAGCTGGAAAAGACAGCCCTGATCGATCAGAAGATCGAAAAGCAAAAAAAATCCGGGCGGCCGCTTTTTTATAATTATTATGGCCAGGCCGGTTCTTTTGGCCTGCCTTCTGCCAGAAAAGCAGAAAGCGGCGCCATGCAGATCGGCTGCGCCTGGCTTTCTCCGTTTCGGTTTTTTAGTTTTAGCTTTCAGTATTTTGATCCTTTGGAAATTGCCTTGAACTACGTGGCTTTTTCTCAATGGAGCCAAAGCCGGAAACTGTGCGAAGAGCGGATCGAAAGGCAGCTGAACTTAAAACTGGCCGTTCTTGAGGAAAACCGGTTTCAGCAGGCGCCGGCTTTGGCTTTGGGCCTGGTTGGTCTGATGGGTAAAAAAAAATTCCGCTCTTCCTATTTGGTGGCGACGAAAACTTTTTATAAACAGAACTTTGAGCTTTCTTTGGGCTTAAGCTCCGGCCGGATGAAAGGGCTTTTCGGCAGTTTTTCATACCTGCTGGTTCAAAAAGAGCAGACGGCATTGAACCTGGTTTTGGAATTTGATCCTTCCCATTTCACCTTGCAAAAAGAGCTTTTCAAGCAAGTCAGCGGAAAAAAAGGGGTACGCGGCTCTTTGGAGCTGAAGCTTTTTGAGATACTAAGAATCTCCGGCTCTCTGTGGGATAAAAAATGGCAGGCTTTGGCCGGTTTGACTTATAACCTGGGGGAATCCAAAGGGTTTCTTGCGAAAACCAAAGATCCGCCCCTATATTCTAAAAGAACCAATTTGGAGCCGATCGGGCCGAACCGGCCCCTGACTTTGTTTGCCGATGAGCTGGACCTGGCTTTAAAAGAGCAGGGCTTTCAGCTTTTTTCTTTGAAAAAGTACGGGCAAAAGCTGGTTTTAAAGATCGCCAATCCTTGCTACCGCTCGGAAGAAGAGGTCTTTGAAAGGCTGGTTTATCTTTTGGCCGCCAATGTGCCCGCATCTTTTGAGAAGCTGATTTTAAAAGTTGAGAGCGAAGGGCTGCTTTCCCATGAGTACCACCTGCCGCTGGAAAGTTTAAACCGCTATCGGTCGGGGCAAAGCTCTTTTTATGAGCTGGGCCTGCTGGCGGCAAAAAGAGATTTTCAAAAGCTAAAAAATCCGATTGAAGGGGAAGAATATTTTCAAAAGCGCAAAAAGGTCTGGCAGGTGAGCGCTTATCCCAGGCTGAACAATTATTTTGCCGGAAGTTCTAAAAAACTTCAAACCGACCTGGGGGCCGCCCTGCTTTTCGACGGCTATCTGTTCGACCAGCTTTACTACGAAACGCTTCTCAGCTATATTTTTTTAGCTTCTTCCACGGCAATGGGCAAAAGCTTTGGAAGCTTGCCGCGGGTCCGCTCCGACCTGCCGCTTTATTTTCCGGCCGGATCGCTCCATTTGGAAGAAGCCTTTTTACAGAAAAATTTTTCTTTTGGCCGCGGCTGGTTTGCCCGGGCCGGCGGCGGTTTTTTCGAGGCCGCTTACGGGGGCGTTTCCGGCGAGCTTATGTTTTATCCGGTCTGGTCCAGTTTGGCTTTGGGCCTTGACGGCGCCCTGCTCTGGAAAAGAAAATATTCCGGTTTGGGCTTTCAGGGAGTGAGGGCTTTTAACAATCAAAAAGAGCCGTTTTTGGGCAAACAGGTTTTTTTGAGCGCTTATTACAATTTAAAAGCGCTGGCCCTGGATTTTAAGCTGACCCTGGGCCGGTTCTTGGCCAAAGACCGGGGTTTCAGGATTGAGATGGGACGTACTTTTGCATCGGGCGTAACGCTGGCGTTTTGGTATACCGGAACGGCCTGCTTGGGGAAGCGTTTTTCCGATCGGGGCTTTTCGCTTTCCCTGCCCCTGGACCTTTTTCTTGCCAAAAGCTCCAAGACCCGTTTGAACTATTCGTTGGCCTCTTTTTTGAAAGATGCCGGCGTCAGGTCCGCCGGCGGCCGGCCGCTTTATCCCATTTTATATTACGAAAGAAACTGATTTTTTCTAGCAGGCCTTCGGCAGCCCCCTTTTTTGTGCTTCTAAGGAAAAACGCCGGCCTTTGCAAGACAAAAGAAAAAGACCGCCTGGGCAAAGGGAAAAAGGACGCCTTTTGGGAAAGTGAAAATCTGCTTGAAAAAGACCCTCTTCTCTGGCACGCTGAGAGTAACTTTTTTATCAAGGAGCCGTTAAAGTGTCCGAGACTTTTGAAGAGTTTACCGACGCGCAAAAAAAAATTTTGGAAAAGTATGTTTCCAACACTACGTCCAATCTTTTTGTGATCCGCGCTTTGCCCGAAGTGATCAAGGGAGCGCTTTTTTCCCGCTATTCCCGCTCCAACCTGGGCCTGCGGTCTTTGCTTTTGAGCGAGTTTATCCAAAATGAAGATACCTCTTTTGCCAAGATGAGCGGAGGCCGGGAGACCGTTTCTTTGGAAGAGCAGAGCCTGGAAATTCAAAAAGCCCAGAATTTTTACGACCGTATTTTAGACGGCTATGGCGACGACTCAATCGGCGAGCTTGGCGGGGCCCACCTGGCTTTGGAAAATGTTTCCATGATCGCTGCCAAGCAGATTGAAGACAGCCGCATCGGCGGCTCGCCTTTGGAAAAATCTACCCGCTATATGTACTTCGACCAAAAAGTCAAAGGCGAATATCTTTTTTATAAAGAGCCGATTTTAATGACTTCGGCTTACCGCGAACTTTACCTGGAGACCTGCAATTTTCTTTTTGACACCTATTCCAAACTGATCCCGCCCTTAACGGCCAGCATCGAACAAAAATTTCCCAAAGAGCACGAGATCTCCAAAGTCGCCTATACGGCAGCCTTAAGGGCCAAAGTGCTCGACTGCCTCCGCGGCCTTCTGCCTTCCTCCGCCCTGACCAATCTGGGCCTGTTCGGCAACGGCCGTTTTTTTGAGAAAATGATCCAACAGCTCTCTTCGCATAATCTGACCGAGCTGCAGGAGATCGGCAAGGAAGCTTTTTCAGAGCTTTCCAAGACCATTCCTTCGTTTATCCGCCGCTCTGATCCGTCGAATAAATATTACCAGTCTTTTGCCCTCTTTTCCGAAAACATGAAAAAAGAGCTTAAAGAGCTTTCCCGCAGTCATTCCATGAACCTCGAGCCGTCGTCTTCTTACAGCGGGGTCAAGCTGATTAATTTTGATAAAGAAGCGGTTTACCAGGTGGCCGCTTCCCTGCTTTTTGAAGAGCGCCGCCATTCCCTGGAAGACCTGCAAAACTATGTGCGGACGCTTTCTTCAGAAGAAATCGGCAAGATCTTTGCGGCGGCCTCGGCTTTTCGGGA
>JBAZHS010000040.1:0-9511 GCA_041652275.1 Parachlamydiales bacterium | reverse complement strand
ACCAAAAACGAAAAAAACTCGCCGGCAACAGACAAATTACGGGAAAGCCAAAAAGAAATCAGCAAAGCAAAAAGTCCGATAATAACGGAGAGTTTAAAGCTGACAAAAGGCTCGACCTCTTTATTAATCCGGGCCTTTTTAAAGGCACGGAAAAAAAGATAGGGAAAAACCACTCCTTTTAAAAGCAAGGTGGCCAGGCTGACCAGAATAATTTTGGTATTAAAAAAACCGCCGAAGAAAAAAAGCGGCACCAGGGCAACCAAAACTCCCTGAAAAGCCGCCATCCGGATACAGTTTAAAAGCTGTTTAAAAGACAGCAGGGCCAAATTCGTGAGCACTAAAACAATCATGATAAAATCAATCCATTCCACCATATCTCTAGCTCCTCAGGGTTAAAAGAAAAGCAAAGCTGGCCACGCATAAGGCCAAAAGCAAAAGTTCAAAAACCTCTTTTAAACGGAAACGGGCCAAAACGGATTCCAAAATACCGATCAAGACCGCCAGAAGGCCGAGGCCCGACAAATAATAAAACTCGCTAAGCCAAAAACTCTCTGAGGGCACCGGCAAAACCAGATTAATGGCTAAAGCTCCGAAAAAAAACAGCTTCAAAGATGCAGTATAAAAAATCAGCGCCAAATCGGAGCTGGTATAATCCAGGATCATCGCTTCGTGGATCATCGTCAGCTCCAAATGGGTGTTCGGATCGTCAATCGGCAAGCGGGAATTTTCCACAAGCAAAATTAAAAAAAGTACCAGGAAAATCAAAAGCAGAAAGGGGTTTTGCCAAAACGGCAGATCAGCTAAAACCGTCAAAATGCCGTTCAAAGAAAAGCTGGCGGTCTTTTTGGCCAACGCTGCAAAAACCAAAAACAGCGAAGGCTCGACAAAAACACTGAAAGAAATTTCCCGGCTGGCTCCCATCCCCTCAAAGCTCGAGCCGGTATCCAGAGCAGCCAAGACCATAAACAGACGGGCCAAACCGAAAAGATAGGCGACAAAGACCAGATCGCCGTTAAAGGAAAAAAGCGAGGGGCTCCGGCCGAAAGGCAAAAAGCATAAAGCACTAAGAAAGACAATCAGGCCGATCAAGGGGGCCAGGGCAAACAGGGGGCTGACCGTCCTGCTGTACAAAGCTCTTTTTTGCCAAAGTTTAAACAGATCAAAATAAAGCTGGAGCAGCGGCGGGCCTTTTCTGCCGGCAAAAAAAGCTTTTGTTCGGTTGATGATCCCGGGAAGCAGCGGAGCTAAAAAAACTGCTAAAAAAAGGTTAAAAAAAGTCGCCTTCATATTTTACCTCAGCTTGTAAAGCAGCAGGAATAAAAGGGTTAAAAAGATATAAAGAATATATAGGTTCAAATAGCCGTGCTGAAGCCAGCGGAGCTTGGCGGCCAGATGGGAAATTTTTTGAAACAGGGGCAAATAGCCCATCTGGTAAAAAAAATCCGGGGCCTTGGTTTTCAAAAAACCTTTTTTAGGAAAGCTTTTTTTGAAATAGCCAAGGCCGGAAGAAATTCTAAAAAAGGGCCGTTTAAAACAATTCTCCAAAAGCGGCTGCAGGCAGGAGGAAAAGGAATATTGCATGCGTGAAGTTGGCCGGGCATAGCCGCAGTCCCAGGTTGCGGCAAGGGGAAGTTGCTTTCTTCGGAGATAAAAAAAGCGGAAGACGAACCAAAGGAACAGGCCCGCTAAAAAAAGCCAGGACCAGCCGATAATATAAAACAGCGGCTTTTGCAAAATTGCCGCCGCTTCCGGAAAAACTCCGTCCAGGGAAAAACCGGCCGTTTGGGAAACTACCGGCTCTAAAAATTCCAAAACCCAGGGAAAGCCCAAAGCCAGAAAGATGGCCAAAAAGGCTAAAAAAAGCATGGGAACGGTCATAAAGCCACTGCTTTCTTTGGCTTCCTGGGCCATTTTTGAGCGCGGCTCGCCTAAAAAAAGCGCGCCGAAAGCCGCACTGAAAAGCGCGATAGTCAAAGCTCCGATAAAAGCCAAAAAGACCAAAACCGCCAAAGCCCAAAAAGAGCCGTTGGCCAGCCCGTTAAAAGCAGCCAAATAAATTAAAAACTCGCTGAAAAACCCGTTTAAAGGCGGCAGGGCGCAAACCGCCAGGACCGCCACCAAAAAAGCACTGCCGGTAAGCGGCATTTTTTTGAATAAAGCTCCCAGGGAATTTAAATTCCGGCTCGCGGTGGCGGCATAAATTGAGCCGGCGCCTAAAAACAGCAGGCTTTTAAAGACCGCGTGGTTAAGCAAATGCAAAAAAAAGCCGGCAAAACCAAGAAAGGCCAGAAAGGGTATTTTTAAATCAATTCCTAAAAAGCCCAGGCCCAAAGCCATGGACATGATACCGATCTGTTCAATACTGCTGTAAGCCAAAAGCCGTTTCAGGTCTTTCTGTCCCAGGGCCATGATCAGGCCGAGCACCGCAGAAAAAAGACCCGAACCAATAAACAGGAAGGCCAGACAGGCCGGAAAAGGGCTGAAAAAAAGCAAGGAGCGCAAAATGCCATAAAGGCCCATTTTGATCATCACGCCCGACATCAAGGCCGAAACCGGCGTCGGCGCAGCCGGATGGGCCTCTGGCAGCCAGACATGAAAAGGCAAAAAGCCGGCTTTAATCCCAAAACCCGCAAAAGCCAAAAGGAAAACCGCGAAAGAGGAACTCTGAAATTTATCGAAAGCAAAGGTTTCTCCCCGGCCCAGAAAAAGAAAAAAAAGCAGTAAAAAAACCGCGCCGATCTGGGAAGCGGCCAGATAAATAAAACCCGCCTGGCGGACCTTTTTTTTCTCGTCTTCAAAAACCACCAGAAAAAACGAAGCAAAAGACATAATTTCCCAAACGATCAAAAAGAAAAGCGCCTGCCTGGCCAAAACCACCAAAAGCAGGGAGCCGACCAAAAGGTTCAAAAAAAACCAGAAAATCCCGAGGGGTTTTTTTGTCTCTTTCCCAAAGTAGCCGTAACTATAAAAAGCCAGGGCCAGGGCCACCACTAAAATCACCAAAACAAAAAAGGCCGACAGAAAGTCCAGGCCGAAAACAATTTGGCTTTTGGGAATCAGAAGGTGAAAGGAAAAACTTAAACTTTCTTTAAACTGTAAAACCTTCCAGGCCGGAATAAGGCCCAAAAAAGCAGCTATTGCCAAACCGCCGGATCCGATTTTCGAAGCCCAAAGGGGACGCTTGTTCAAGCTCAAAGCCACAAGCGCACTGGCCGATAAAAGAGCCAAAGAGAGCAGCATCAAGCCCATATATAAAAAGCCCGGTTAAAACTTAAAGTAAAAAAAAACCTTAAAGGCAAAAGGTAAAATCCGGTTTTAAGCGCTTTTGCCGTTTGTCCGCTTGGAAAAAGAAAAAAACCTGCTTTTGCAAGCCGTTTCATTTTAATCTAAAAGAGCTTCACTGAAGAAAAAAGCAGTATCTTCTTCCAAAACAATAAAAGCAACTGGACCTGAGCTGTAAAACCGGTGTTTTATAACATTAAGACATTTAAAACCAACAACTTGAGTGCTTAACAAAAAAAATCAAACAACAAAATCAAACGGCGCCAGCTCATACCTGTTAAAATTTTTTAAACCTGGTTTAAAAGAGAGCTTTTTTCACAAGCAAAGATCTAAAAATGAAACCTTTACATTTTAAAAGCCTTTACCCTTAAAGATTGGTTTTTAGCCATCTATTGACGGTTTTTACAGGATCTTTTGCACTAATAGTTAAAGGAATCCAGTAAAAGTATGCTTTTTTTACCACGGCATTTAGGAAATAAAATTCTTTCGGCATCCAACCACTTCAAAGTACTTTTACTTTTAGGCGCCAGACAAACGGGTAAAAGCACACTTTTACGCCATTTGCTGCCAAAAGCCCGGATGATTGTTTTCGATCCGGTCCAGGACCTGCATGAAGCCAGAAAAGACCCAGACAAATTTCTGGACCTCTTTCCTCCTCCCTTAATTTTAGATGAAGTTCAGTTTGCGCCCGAGCTTCTTTCCGCTTTAAAACGCCGGGTCGACCAAAAAGATGTCTATGGCCAATACTATTTAACCGGCTCCCAGAATTTCAGCGTCTTAAGCTCTGTTTCGGAAAGTATGGCCGGCCGGGTGGCAATCTTTCATTTAAACCCGTTTACACCTTTGGAAATCGCTTCGATGGGCGAACAAAAAAACTGGCTGGAAGATTATCTTTTGAACCCGGAAGCTTTTGTACGCTCGATGCGCCCATCCATCCCCCGCTTGCCACCTTTAAATGAATTTCTTTTCCGCGGCACTTATCCGCGGGCCGTCCAGCTGCCCTTAAATGAGCTGGAAGCTTTTTTTCTTTCCTATGTGCAAACCTATGTGGAAAGAGACATCCGCCTGATGGAAAAAATTGACAATTTGACCCTTTTCGGCGATTTTTTAAGACTAACGGCGGTTTCTTCGGCTCAAGAGGTTAATAATTCGCATTTGGGGCGGGAGCTGAACCTTTCTTCGCAAACGGCCAGAAAATGGCTCAACCTGCTTTGGCGTTCATATCAATGGATCGAAATTCCGCCCTATAGCGGCAATTCCGTTAAACGGATAAGCGAAAAACGCAAAGGCTATTTTAAAGATACCGGCCTGGCCTGCCATCTCATGAGAATTACCTCACCCGAAGCTTTGGTCACCAGTTTAAAACTGGGGGCCCTTTTTGAAACCTGGGTAGTTAATTATTTAAGCGAGAGCTTAACTTTTACTTCTCCGGCCAACTGCTACCACTGGAGAAAACATAGCGGCAGTGAAGTCGACCTGATCCTGGAAAGGGACGGCGCTTTTTATCCAATTGAAATTAAATGCAAATCCAGGCCGACAAGCTCCGACGGAACAGGGATCCGCTCCTTCCGTAAAACCTATCCGCACCTAAAAATAAAACCAGGCCTGATCATTCATGCGGGAGAAGAAACTTATCCCCTTGACCAAGAAACCCTCGCTCTTTCCTGGAAAGCGCTTTAGCCATACAATGTCTTTAATTCTCAATTCTTGACGCCCGGGGACCTGCTGATTGTGAAAGAACAGGTTTTTGGCCAGTATCCTTAAAATATGGTAGGTAAAAAATCTATCCGCACCTAAAAGCTTTTAAAAAAAAACTAAGCTCCCTCCGAAAACCGGCTTTCCCTTAATAAAATTAATTTAATCCATGAAGTTTAAGTTTAAAAAGTTCAAAATGGCAGCTCTTTTTAACCAATAAAGGTTTCATGACCAGTTTCAGTCCCATTGCCAAAGGGGTTCGCCGATCCTGTTCTGTGCCCGAAGGAAAAGCTAAAGCTGAAATGCAAGCTTTTTTTGGGGGAGATGCCGTTTTTTCTGCTATAGGGCTGCCGGCTTCTTTGTCGACCGAAACCCTATTGTACCTCGATCTCGAAGAGCCTCCTTCCGATCTGTCGAAAATAGAAGCCTTATTATCGAACTTCAGCCTCCGCCAGTTTTCACAAAAACAACTGGAAAGACAAAAAAAAATCCTGTTTAGTGCAAATCCTGAAACCCTTTCTCCAAAACTTTTAAAATGGCGCGAAAACCTTTTATTCCATGAACTAATCCATTCTGTCGTGAAAGATTTTTTTGGTTTTGAAGAAAAAAAAGAAGAAACAGCCTCTTCCAATCCAACAGAGCTGCCCGAAGAAATTCTTTTTTAATTCAAATTAACGGCTTTCATCATTTTGATATTAAAATAGAGCTTGTCTTCCAAAGCATTGGGAAGCAGTCCCTTTTCAAAAGCGCCCATTAAATCTTCAATGGCTTTTTCAATATTATACAAAGGCTCAAAGCCCAGTTTGGCTTTAATTTTTTCGGAAGAAATACGGTAGGAACGGTTGTCATTGGTCTCTTCTTTGATCAGCTCGACGGCTTTTTTTCGGCCGACAATTTTCGCAGCCATCCGGGCCAGCTCCAAAACCGTCTGGTTATCTGAGCCCACATTAAAAATCTCGCCCTGGACCTTTGCGGAAGGCGCCTGCAAAACCTGGATATAGGCCCGGACCATGTCGTCGATATGGATGTTGGGACGCATCTGATCGCCGCCCATGACCTTAACTTTTCCGGTATGATAAGCCAGGTTGGTTAAAATGTTTACCACAAGATCTAAACGCTGGCGGGGAGCATAGCCGCAGACGGTCGCCGGCCTTAAAACCGTTCCAATAAACTTTTCATCAATATGCTTAAAAAGGATTTTTTCGCATTCGGCCTTAAATTTTGAATAATCGGTTAGTGGCTCCAAAGACATTTCTTCCGTTACTTGAGGCTCTTTTTTTACTCCGTAGACCGAAGAAGAAGATGCATAAATAAAACGCTTGACGCCATTTTTTTTAGCCAACCGGACAAAAGGCTCAAAGGCCTTCAAATTAATAGCTTTGCCCAGCGCCGGGTTCAGCTCAAAGCTCGGGTCGTTGGAAATGCAGGCCAGGTGGATCACCGCATCAGCGCCTTTTAAGGCCTCTTCTACCTGTTTAAAATCACGTAAATCGGCTTTGATCTGCTTTAAAGATGGATGGTTTTTTAAGGTTTTAAAAACATCTCCATACAAATAAAGGTCGTAAACCGTCACTTGGTATCCCTTTTCCAAAAGCGCCGGAACCAGTTTCGAGCCGACATAGCCGGCGCCGCCGGGTACCAGAACTGTTTTGATTGTCTGCATTTTTTCCTCTTTGGTTTTTTAAGCTCAGGGATCAAGACCTGGCTGAAGCCGTCTTAAGCTGAAAAACAGCTTTAGGCCCCGCCCCGTGGCAAGCCGGTTAATGGGTCCGGATCCTTTTTTCGAAAAATTAAAATATAAAAAAAAAACGCTTTAAAAACTACCGGTCTTAAAATTTTTCTGCTTTTCGAGCGCTTTTCCAATGATCTTTCCCAGACAAGCGCAGATCCGCCGTCAAGCCTGGGGTTTTGGAAAAAGCAATGCTAACCGGTTTTCAGGAAATAATCTCCAGCTCTTGATAATAATGCAAAAGATCGCGGTATTTGGCCGCCGCTTCAAAATCCAGCTGTTTGGCCGCCTGGAGCATCAGTTTTTTCGTTTCCTTGATCTCTTCTTCCAGATCTTCCAGGGTCAACGGTTTTTTGTAAACCGGCTTGACATCCTTTTGACTGCCCTCGGGCTTAAAACCGAAACTGTCTTCCAAAGACTCGATTAAAGAACGCTTGGCCGTCTGCGGAATGATGCCGTGCTTGCGGTTGTAGTCTTCCTGAAAAGCCCGCCTGGCCGTGGTCGTGGCAACGCATTTTTGAATCGCCTCGGTAATCCGGTCGGCATACATGACCACACGCCCATGAACATTGCGCGACGCCCTGCCGCAGGTCTGGACCAAAGCCGTCTCGCTTCTTAAAAAACCTTCTTTGTCAGCATCCAAAATCGCCACCAGGGCCACTTCCGGCAGATCCAGCCCTTCCCTTAAAAGGTTGATGCCCACCAAAACATCGAATTTCTTCAGGCGCAGATCTTTAAGGATCTGCACCCTTTCCATGGTCTCGATATCCGAATGCAGATATTTAGCCCTGACGCCGATCTCTGTCAGATACTGGGTCAGGTCTTCAGAGAGTTTTTTGGTTAGGGTGGTAACCAAAACCCGGCGGTTTTGCCCGACCTCTTTTCTAATTTCTTCCAGAACATCGTCAACCTGTCCGGAAGCTTTTTTGATTTCAATTTTCGGATCCAGAAGACCGGTGGGCCGCAAAATCTGCTGAACCACTTCGCCTTCAGCCTGTTCAACTTCCCACTTGCCGGGAGTCGCAGAAACATAGACGGTCTGGGAAAACTTTTCAAGCGCCTCTTCGAATTTCAAAGGACGGTTGTCAAAAGCCGAAGGCAGGCGGAAACCGAATTCCACCAGGGCCCCTTTTCTGGCCCGGTCGCCGTTATACATGGCATGCAGCTGGGGAATAGTCTGGTGCGACTCGTCGACAAAAATTAAAAGATCGTCCGGAAAATAATCTAAAAGGCAGGGCGGCGGGGCGCCGGCTTTTCTCCGGCTGAAATGGCGGGAATAATTTTCAATGCCCTTGCAAAAGCCGATCTCTTTGATCATTTCCAAATCATATTCGGTCCGTTCCAGAATCCTTTGCTTTTCAATCAGCTTCCCGGCCCTTTCAAAAAACGCTGCCCTTTCTTTCAGCTCAGAGCGGATCGATTCAATCGCTTTAAAGCGCACTTCTTCCGGAGTTACATAGTGCGATCCGGGATAAATGGTCAGCTTTTCCAAAACCCTTAATTTTTGTCCGGTCAGCGGATCGATCTCGGAAATCCTTTCCAGCTCGTCGCCGAAAAACTCCAGACGATAGCCCTTTTCATCTTCATAAGCCGGCACAATCTCCAGAACATCTCCGCGGACGCGGAAATGGGACCTAGAAAGCTCATAGTCATTGCGGCTATAGTGCATTTCCACCAGATGCAAAAGCAGATCGTCCCGGCGGATTTCCTCTTTGGTTTTTAGGCTCAGGGCCATTTCTGCATAATATTCGGGAAGGCCCAGGCCGTAAATACAGGAAACCGAAGCGATAATAATCACATCTTTTCTTTCGAGCAAAGAGCGGGTAGCGGAAAGGCGCATCTTATCGATCTTTTCGTTGATCGCCAAATCCTTTTCGATATAGGTATCGGTCCTGGGCAGGTAGGCTTCAGGCTGGTAATAATCATAATAGGAAACAAAATATTCCACTGCATTGTCGGGAAAAAAAGCCTTAAATTCCTGGTAGAGCTGGGCGGCAAGCGTCTTGTTGTGGGCCAGAATCAGGGCCGGCCGGCCGGTCTTTTGAATCACATTGGCCATGGTAAAAGTCTTGCCGGAGCCGGTAATGCCAAGCAGAACCGAAGCTTTTTTGCCGGCTCTGACATTTGAAGAAAGCTTTTCAATGGCCTGGGCCTGGTCGCCGCAGGGCTGAAAGGGGGTTTTAAGTGCGAACATGTTTTTTTAAGCTAAATTTTCGTTAAACGGACCGTTTCTTCCTGAAAGCAAAGAATTAAAAACAGATCAGTCTTTTTTAAAAAAAACCGGCTGCTTAATAAAGCTGCGTTTTCTTTTTTCCAGTTTTTCCACCTTGCGGATCTCCTGGGAAATCCGGCCCAAATCATATCCCTGAAAATCAACAAATTTAAAAAAGCCTTTAAACTCGGGAAAGCGGCTGATCACCTGCTGGGCCATTTCCTGGGCCACAAAACGGTAGTTGGGATGGCCGGCTGGAGAAGAGCGCAGCTCGGTCAGCCACTGCAGGGCGCGCAAGTTGATGTGGAAATACCAGCGCAGCCGATAGGCCATCGGCACAACATACTGGGCCTCTTCAGGCAGTTCCTGGACAATTTCATCATAAGCCTTTTTGGCTTTTTCCATGGCCTGGCGATAATCCTTTTCCACTTCCAGCCCAACGATCTCTTCTGGAATGTAATAGCCGTACTGGCAGCTCAAAGCCTGGCGCTGCTGGGTCAGGGTCCGGTGGCGCTGCAAGTCCCGGTAGATGCCAAAATCACAGACCAGCTCAAAAGTAAATGAAGCTCTTTCCAAAGCCCTTGGGGACTTGT
>JBAZHS010000039.1:6903-9522 GCA_041652275.1 Parachlamydiales bacterium | reverse complement strand
TCAATTCATGTTTCCACTTATCTGCAGCGCAGACAAATGCCCCACTATCAGGTTTTTGCCTTTTTAAAACAGCCTTTGGGAAAAATCTTCTTCGCCGAAGGCAAATACACTCTGAACATCGGCAATCTTGCGGAAGGCTGGAGAGCCTGGAAAGATCAAAGCGGCGGCGGGTGCGTCCTGGACATGGGCTATCATTTTATCGACCTGGTAATCTGGTTCTTGGGGCTGCCGGATGCGGTCTATTCCAATCTCTCGGCCAGCGCCCGCCCTGAACAATGCTACGATGTCGAAGACACTGCGGACATTCATTTTTCGTACAATTCCGGCCTCCACGGCTCTTTAATATTTTCGCGATGCTCGGCCAACAGGCAGCAATATCTTTCCTTGCTAGGCGAAAACGGCCAGCTGCTTTTCGAAAATGACGAATGCCGCCTTTATTCGCGAAATGGCGAAAAGCAGTTTCAGGCTAAATCAACATTTTCCGAGCAAAAGCTTTCTGCCAACTGTTTAGACCTTTTTGCCCAAGAAATTCTGAGTGAAAATAAAAGCAAAGACAGCCACCAGCACCTGCAGCATGCCGCTTTCATCGAAGCCTGCTACCGCTCCCACCAATTCAAAACCGCCGTCAATCCCAAATCTTTACTATTGGCAGCCCACCAAATACCCGGTGCATTACAGTCGGGAGGCTCTTGAATGGACAAGCACCATTTCAAGTGGCCGCTCCTGGGCAAAAGGGCCGAAGCCGCCGTACTTAAGCAGCTGCACGCCGGTATTTCCATCTACAACCGCTCCGGCATTATTGAAACCCTGGAAGAGCGTCTGGCAAAATACCACGGGGTCAAACATGCCTTGCTAACCTGTACGGGAACCGCTGCGATCCATTCAATGTATGTTGCCGCCGGACTACAGCCCGGCGACGAAGTAATTTGTCCGGCATATAACTTCTATGCCTCGGTAACGCCGCTGTTCTTTACGCAGGCCGTTCCCGTGCTTGTCGACGCTGATAAAACCGGCAACATCAACACCAAGCTGATCGAAGAGAAAATCACGCCCCGGACCAGGGCCATCTGCGTTACGCACATGTGGGGGCAGCCCTGCGATATGGATGCCATAAGTGCGATTGCCCAAAAGCACCGCTTGATGCTTTTCGAAGACGGCTCCCATGCCCACGGAGCAACTTTCGGCAAAAAACGGATCGGAGCCTTTGGTACGGCCGCGGCTTTCAGTCTGCAGGGGCAAAAAACCCTGACGGGCGGAGAAGGCGGTTTTCTGCTTACCAATGACGACAACCTTTTCTACCGCGCCCTACTTTTCGGCCATTATAACAAAAGATGCAAAACCGAGATTCCCCAAAATCATCCATTATCCCGGTATGCCGTTACGGGAATGGGCCTAAAACTGCGCATTCATCCTCTGGCCGCCGCCCTTGCCAACGAGCAAATGAACCATTTGGACCGTATCATCCAGAAACGACAAAGCATGGCCCTCAGGATGGCCGAAGAGCTGCAGAAAATCCCCTGCATTACCCCCATCCTTCCAAGTGAAAATAAAACCTCGAGCTGGTATGCTTTCACCATGCTTTACCATCCCGAAAAACTAAGCAATCTGCCCATCTCCGCCTTCAGAAAACGGCTGCACAAGGAAAATTGTCCCGAAATCGACCAGCCGGGATCTACCTGCGCGCTCAACCTGCATCCCCTGTTCCAGTCGCCGGCAGAGCTTTTCCCGTTCTACCGCAACATCAAATATAGCATTGGGGCTTTTCCAGTCGCCGAATACCTCAGCGCCCATATTATTAAAATGCCCGTTTGGCATCGCTCAAACGACCTGCCGGTCGTAAAACATTATTTAAAAGCTTTTAAAACCCTTTATCAAAAAACAAGGCATGTTTGAAGATCTTCTGGCTCAGGCCCAAAAAGCCGGCGTAAAACACTTTGTTGTCGGCGCTTTTATCGTTGCCGAAAGACAAATCCTGATCCTCCGCCGCCGCAGGGGCGACTTTTGGGGAGGCTACTATGAAATTCCAGGCGGCGGAGTCGAGAAAAATGAAACACTTAGCGCGGCTGTCATACGCGAAGTTTTGGAAGAAACCGGTTTAAAAACAAAAACCATTACCGCTTATGTCAACAGTTTCGATTATCTTTCCGCCGAAGGCGAGCGCACCAGGCAGTTTAACTTCGAAGTTACGACCGACAGTGCAACCCCCGTGCTCAGCGAACACGATCATTACGCCTGGATTGGGCCTGACACCAAGCTTGCCCCATACCCGTTATCCGAAAAAATGCAATTATGTATACAAGATTATTTCGCACATTTTTCCTCATCGCCGCCAGCCTAAACAGCCTGGCTGATGAAAACCTTAATCTCAGCGCCGTTTTACCGCGCTATTTTCCGGAAGGGGTTATCTCCGTTGAGCCGCTTAATACGGGTCTGACCAACCTAACATATAAAATCAAGACATCCTCCGGCTCCTGGATCATGCGGCTTAACCATCCCTATGCCTGGCTGCTCGGAATTGACCGCCGGCGCGAACGGTCCTGTTTAACCCGGGCCAAGCGGCTCGGCATCAGCGCTTCCATCCGTTATGCCAGTCCGCTCGAAGGAATTAGCATTGCGGCC
>JBAZHS010000039.1:0-6893 GCA_041652275.1 Parachlamydiales bacterium | reverse complement strand
CAGCTGATATGCACCATCCCCAGCGCCTGCGCCAGGCGCTCTCCCTTCTCAAAGAATACCACAAAACACCCTATCGCAAGTCTTTAGCGATGCCGTCGGCATATGAAACGGTCCGAAAGCTCATCACCATCGCCCTCGTCCTGAATCCGGCCATCTGCGAAAAAGAAAACATTTCCCGTCTTTGGCAAATTATCGCCACCATTGAAACCTCTGTGCAAAACAAACCCTGCGGTCTGTGCCATAACGATCTTTGCGCAACTAATTTTATTAAAAGCAACTCCCGTCTGCACCTGATTGACTGGGAATACGGGGGCTACGGTGAAATTCTGTTCGACCTGGCCAGCCTTTGCGTTGAACAGGAACTAACGCCGGAAGAAATGGACTTTGTTTTAAACACCTATTTCGAAAAACCGCTGCCCCGGCTCAAACAGGACCTGCAGCTGCTCTGTGCTCTTTACAGCCTGCGAAACGCTTTTTGGGCCTATATCCAAGCTAAAATCAGCAGTAAGGACTTTAATTTTTCCCATCTGGCCGCCCACCAGATGCAAACCTTTTGGAGAAGACTCAGCCATGATCCTTGAAATTGCCACCCTTAAAGCTTTGGAAAATGCTATACCGCAGCAGGCCTTAATTGTTTTAGATATTGATAATACGCTCATCGAAGCCGACAGCTATCTCGGCTCGGAAGCCTGGGAAAGCTATTACCGCAACAAACTGCTTCAAGAAGGACTGGACTTTCCTACAGCGGCGCTTTATAGCGAAGAACTGTGGCATACCCTGCAAAACCATATTGCCGTCCGCGCTTTGGAAAAAGAAGGCCCCTCCATTCTTTCCCGCTGGCAGCAAAAACATACTGTTGTCGGCCTGACCAAACGGCGCTATAGCATTAAAAAGGCCACCCTTTCCCAACTTAGGCAGACCGGGTACCGTTTACAGGAAACCAAAGGTTTCCCTGTCGATAAACAGGCCTCTGCAGGAACGGCCGGCGGCATTATCTTCTGCGGCCATCTTTCCAAAAGCGAGGCTCTGCAGCGCTTTATCACGCCCTCGGCCAAGAATTATCCGGCTATTATTGCCGTTGACGACCGTCAAGACAACCTTGACGATCTGGCCGGTGTTTTCGGCAGCCGGCTAACCGGCTTTCGCATCACCATCTGCGACAATCAGGCCGCCTGTTTCGACGGTCCTGCCGCTGAAGCGCAGCTCCAGGCCCTGAAAAACCGCCTGTCAAAAATCAATTCTCTCCAAAAACACCTGAAAAATAAGCTGTTTTAAGTTTTCTCTTTCTGGGGTTGTTTCCAATTTCCGCTCAATAACGGCGCAGTCCATCAAAGCGTTGCAACGCTGATCATCAAAATTTTCTTTCACAAAAGCCGTCACTTCGTCCGTTCCTTTGGGATGGCGCCTCAGAGCGATCAAAAGATGGCACAAAGAACTATCGTCGAGGTGCAAAATCCACTCGCGGCTATAGTTTTCCATTCTCGGATCATGAGAACACAAAAAAGAAGCAATCATAAGGCTATTTATAAACTCAAGCCGTTCGGCGGCAAGCTCGCCTTGACGCAAAGCAGGTAAAAATTTCTCCTGTTCAACCACGACTTGTTCAACTGTCGGCAGGTACGGATTGCACCATTGGTTTACTGCCGGATTTAAATAAACAGGATAAGACATAACTATTTTAAAAAATTTAATGGATGAATCAGTTTAAGCCAAAGGCCGCTTTTTTATCAGTAAAAAACCATCCGGTTCATTTTCAAGCCCAAAAGACAGAGGCTTTTAAAAACCCTAAATTTTAACCAGGAAACCTTTGAAAAACTGCTTTGATGAAATCAAGTGGGAGGTTTGTAATTTTAGAATACTTTGAAAAAGCCATCGGCTCTGTCATTAATATCCGATTAAATGTAGATAACAAGATTTAATCTCGTCGTTCACATCTTCAAGATGCAAGTTGTTTCTCGAAATAATCCAGAAGCGCTTCCTTGAGCGTAATTTGTGCTTCTAATTCTTTATAGGATTCACTGTCCGGAGAAGCGAATGGATTTCTTTTTTCTCTTAGCGTTTCCAGCTGGTTTTTCACCTTCTGTATTACAATCCGTATTACAATTATTCTTACCTTTTTTCTAGCTAATTTAATTCTTCGGTTCTTTTCTTGTTCATCTTTTAGAACTGCTTTCCGGGCCTCGAATTCCTTTTGTCTTTTCTGGGTTTTTTCTAAATAAAGATTATTACCTGAAACAACCAGGGCAAAAAGCGCGCTTATGTAAGAAAAGCCAAGAACAACCACGGAAGAGCTCAAAATTATCCCGGGCGCCGCTCCGGATAAAAGCGCTAAAGCAGCAATCGAGCTTCCGCCTAAAAAAGTCGCTAAAGCTAAAGCGGCAGTTTTTGTAGAAGTCGGGTTTTCGTTGATATTTTTGAAACCGCTAAAAAGATCTTCAGGGCGGGAACCTACAGGTGATGCGCTTGTCAAAACTTTACCCATAATTTAAAACCTCCTTGAGCACTGTTTGCAAAAATTTGTTTATTACTTTTATAAAAATTATACAGATAATTTATTATAATTGCAATAGTAGTCACTATAAATATAACTAAGGTTTTTTTTAATATTTTTATTTTTAATGTTGTTTAAAACAGGAAGATAAAAAACTGACTTTAAGCGTTCTTGCCGAGACCCTTAAAAAGGCAAGTCAAAATTTCAAAAAAAAACTTCACTAAACAGACCGCCAGGCCCACCCGGTCCCCTTGTCCATCAATTCAGCTGAGAACCGCCGGAAAATCAAAAAAAAAACTTTAAGCTCAGCCAAAACAAGCGCTTTTTGACAGAGTACTTTTCGACAGGGCCGATCAATGCAAAATAAAAAAACGATTTTGAACAAGGCAACCGCCGGCTTGGATCTGCTCTCAACCGCCGGGCCGGAATTAAAAAAAACCACCTTTAATTTTTTAAATGTTTTTTTTACCGGGATTCAGCGACAGCCCCTGCCAATATCGTTCCATTAAAGCTCCAAGCTGCGCTTGATTTAATACCGTTTTTAAAGCTAAGCTATTTGGACATTTAGACTTAATTAATTTTTTAAAGACAGGGAAAAAAATGAGTATCGAAAGCCTCGACTACGTAAAAATAAGCCGCAGCCTAAAACGGCTGGAAATTGACCTTTCTCCAGAAGATCTGAAAACTGAGACTGAGGCTTTTTTACACGAGCCGTTTGATCCAAAATTAGTGGTAACCATTCAAAAGACGCAAAGAATCTTCCAAATGCGATCCCAAATTCAGCACTTTGGAGAAGAAATCTTCGATGACCTACAGAAAAAACCCCTTTTCCGCCCGATAACTGCCCGTTTGGACAAAGAACGGTTTATTTTTAATTTACAGAAGGAAATCATGCCGCGCTATAAACCCATGCTATTAAAACAGCTGGAAGCAGCTTCTCAAGTCTGGTCTTATTCTACAAAAGAAGAGCGCTTATTCTGTTTGAAGCAGGGCATACCTTTTGTTGACAAGTACTGCGACAGCCACAAAACAGACTTTCTAAACGGTTTTGTCCAGCATTTAGAACCGTTAATCGGACAAATTATATCCCGAATACCACCTGCACTTGCCCTAAAATTAACTAGTGAAATGCAAACCACCGACCAAGAGCTGTCTTCAATTTTACAAAAAGGCGCATCGGCCGTCGTCAATCCCATTTTAAATGAAATTCGTCGTTTTTACAAAACCCGCTAAAACAAACAGTTAAATATACCCCAGTTCTAAAAAAACCGGTTTTACAGAACAAGCCAAAAAAACAAAGACAACAGGCCTAAAAAAGCCCGGAAAGCTTTTCGAACTTAAAAAGTTTAACAAAGCTCAAATGACCTGGATGGTCCTTTTTACATGGTTGGTCCGGCCCTCGACAGGACGGCCCTGGCGGTCGATCAAGATCAGCTCAATGGTGTGCCGGCCGCGAGGCAGGTTATAAAGATAATAAGGGGCAAAAATCAGATCGCGCTCCTGATGGCCGTCGACAATTAAGCGGACCTGGTAGCCGTCTTTGGAAAGCTCGCAGTTCTGCACCAAGAAATCCAGTAAAATTGGAAAGCCGAAAGCATAGGAATGCGAAGGGTCCGGCTCATTATAGGTCAAATAGGGTTTTTTCAAATTAATGAGCAAAGAGCCGCCCTGGCTTTGATAATAAAAAGTGCTCGCCCAAAAGGTCCTAGCGCTTTTTAAGCTCTCGCCAAAAGAACGGGCCAAATAAACCCTTAAAGTATGCACCCCCTCTTCCAGACTGTAGGGAACCTCGATCTTGTACATGGTCTCATAGTAATCCCCCTGGTCTAAAAAAGGCTCCAGGCGCGGCTCGACCCGGGCAAAAAAGGGCTGGTCGTCAATAATAATGCGCAGGTTTTGGCCGATCGATGAATTATAAACCTCGTCTTCTCTGGGAAATTTGGAATCCGTGCCCAAAGGAAAGCCTAGCACCCTGATCAATAAATAAACCGGCGGAGAGCTGATAAAATCGCCGTTTTGGGGAACTGCCACAATCACCGCAGCTTTTTCCGGCTCAGGCGTACGGTCGACGCCGACCACCTGCAAGCCGGTATCTTCCCTGCCGAAAAGACAAGTCAAAGCCAGAACCACGCCTAAACCCAAAAACCTCATACACCCCTCCTGCTAATCCCACACATAACAAGTCAAAGCAAAAAAGAAAACAATTTTGTTTAAATTAATTGCCCTTTTCAGTATCGACAAAAATAGAATTCAATTATTTTCGGGATCCTAACTTATGCAAAACGGCTATGTTTTAAAAACACTTGCTATCTTTGGCTCAGCGCTGCTTTTGGTTTACGGGGGCTTTATCGCCACCAGTTTTTTACACAAAGGCCAAAGCCAAAACCACTCTTCCATGGAAATCAGCTACGCCAAAACAACCCTGAATCCGGAAAATCCGGTCCAGGTTGAAATCAGCCTGAAAGACGATCTGTCAGCTCCCAACGAAACCCTGGAAGAGGTTTTTTTTAACCAAAAAAAGATCCCGCTTAAAAAAGCGGATGAGTTCGGCAAACGGGGCAATTTGCTTTTGCAAATGCAGCCCGGAAATTATCTGCTCTATTGGAAAGTTAAAAGCACTCAGCACGGCCCCGCCAAAATCACCAAATATTCCAAAGAGATCATTTTAAAAGGCTCCCGCCCATGGGTGCACATCCTGATCAAAGGCGCACAGATTACAATAACCAACTGACCATCTTGGAATTAACCCGGCCGGAAAAAAGCAGGGCGGCATGGCCCAAATCCTCCAGAACATAACGGCTGCCCAGCTCTTTGTCCAAAAGCGAAGATGTATAAGGAATGACGATCTGGTCAAAAGAAGTGGCCACCTGATCAATCCGAAGCTGCCTTTGGCTCATCAGGTCTTTTAAGAGCTTTTGCAAAAAAGGCGAATTGCTTTCCATTTCCTTGACGCATTTGCCCAAGCCGATTTTAGCCACCTTGGTGCCCTGAAAAGGCGTGCCCAAAGAAATAATCCGCCGGACCAGTTTTTTATCGTCCAGATAAAGGGCAAAATAGCTGGCCACCAGTCCGCCCATCGAATGGCCAATGATAACAACTTCGTCCAGGTTAAACTCTTGCTGCATCTTTTCGATTTTTTTTTTCAAACGGAGCGCATACTCTTCAATGCTTAAAAAAGGATTGCCCAGATTAACGGCCCGGATCGGTCCGAAACCGGCCTTGGAAAGCTGGTGGCCATGGTAAAAAAGGGCCGAAGCATTATTTAAATAGCCGTGGACCAAAATAATCCCTCTTTTGGAAAGGTATTTTTTCCATTTCCAGCTTTTTTGAAAAAATAAAATCAAATAGCAGAAGCTAAAGGCTAAAATTTCCAAAAAAGCGCTTCTGACCGTATGCAAAAAAGACATGAATTTTCTCTTTAAAAGTTTATTTTCCTTTAAAAAGGCAAAATTTGTCTAAGGATTTTTTAAAGCTCAAACACCCGTCAAAACAGGCGGCTTTTCCCAGCCGGACAAAAACCGCTTTCAAAAAAAGCTTTTCTTCTTTTTTAAAAAGGCCATAATGCAAATTAAAGGCACAGGAAACCGCTTATGCAATACCTGCTCAGCCCTGATCAAAAAGCCCTGGAGCTGCCGGTCGGCGAGCTGCGTTTCCCCGCTCTTTTAACCCGGCCGAAAAAACCCCGGGCCCTGATCCTTTTTGTACCCGGCTGGAAATCTTCCCGCTTTTCCACTCGCAGCCTTTTTTTGTCCCGGGAATTAAACCGCTGCCATTTCGCCACTCTCCTTTTCGATCTTTTAACGCCTCAGGAAAACAACGAAGACCTGCTTTCGGGAAAGTTCAGCTTTGATCTAAAGCTGACCAGCGGAAGGCTTTCGGCGATTACCTCCCATTTAAGTGCTTGCCTGAAGCTAAAAATCGGCTATTTCGGCAATTCCACCGGCGGCGCCGCCGCTTTAATGGCCACTTTAAAACAAAAGCTGCCGAAAGTAACCGTTTTAAGCTCGGCCCGCCTGGACCTGATTTTTTCCCAGCTCCCCGAAGTCCGGGCCAAAACCTGTCTGATCGCCGCCGGTGCGGCGCCAGTCCACCTGCACTTAAACCGGCGGGCCTACCGCCGGCTCAAATGCCTAAAAAAACTCAAAATCATTCCTGGGGCGACCCAGCTTTTTGAAGAAACGGGCAAACTGGAAGAAGCGGCTAAAACAGCCCGGGAATGGTTCGAAAAACACCTTTAGGACCGCTTTTTTCAAAAAAAATAATCAGAACCATTTTTCAAAAAAGCGGTTTTTTACTTTTTTAGGTTTTTGATTGACATGGCCGGTCTTTTTTAACAGAGAAACATCTTGAAGCCTTCCTGTTTTAAGCGGAAAACAAAAGCGCGGCCCCCTTTTTTTTAAAT
>JBAZHS010000038.1:0-9982 GCA_041652275.1 Parachlamydiales bacterium | reverse complement strand
CCTTGAAAAAAGATCCAACCTGTTTGCTTTGCCCGCTTTTAAAGCCGGCCTGTTTGAAATGCAGGATGAAAACAGCCAGCTGATCGCCCTGGCCCTGAAAGCTGAAGCCGGGGACCTCGTCTTGGACTTTTGCGCCGGCTCCGGCGGCAAAACGCTCGCTTTCGCCCACCAGCTGAAAGGCACAGGGCAGATCTTTTTGCATGATATCCGTCCAAGAGCGCTTTTGGAAGCAAAAAAAAGGCTCAGGCGGGCCGGAATCCAGAACGCCCAAATTGCACCGGATCTGAAAAATTTAAAAAAAAACTTCTTCAGCCGGCTGCTTTTGGACGTGCCCTGCTCCGGCTCCGGAACCATCAGGCGCAATCCCGACATGAAATGGAAGTTCTCCCCTGAAGCTCTGGAAGAGCTGGTGCAAAAACAAAGAGAGATCTTCCAGGAGGCCCTGCCTTTTTTAAAAACCGGCGGCCACCTGCTTTACGCAACCTGCTCGCTGTTTCAAAAAGAAAATGAACAGCAGACGGCCTATTTTTTACAAAAATATCCACTGGAGCCCGTCGGGGATCCGGTAAAATTTCTGCCGGAAAGCCATCGGGGAGACGGCTTTTTCGGACAGCTGTTTAAAAAACTTTAGCTAAAATGGTTTTCTTTGCTAAGCTAACCTCAATCAAGAGTCGAAAAATAATATGCTTAAGCTGTTTTTAAGTTTTCTTTTTCTTTTTTCCTGCCTTTGCCTTTCTGCGGAAAGGCCGACTTTGGAAAACGCCTTAAACCGCCGGATCCATCTAAACAATACCATTGTGGCTAAAGTCAACGGCAAAACCCTTTCGCTTTTCGATGTATCGAGAAAACTTGATTACCTGCTTTACCAGACCAACCGCGAAGCCCTTTCGTCCGACGCTTCCAAATACCAGTTTTACCTGTCTTCCTGGCGCTACGCCCTGATCGAAACAATCAATACCGAACTGATGCTGGCGGAAGCCGAAAGCAAGGAAGTCAAAGTCCAGGACAGCGAAATTAAAGAAGAGATGCAAAAGCTCTTCGGTCCCAACATCGCTTCCAGCCTGGAAAGCTTAAGCTTAAGCTACGACGAGGCCTTCCAGCTGGTGAAAAATGAAGAGATCGCCAAGCGCATCCGCTGGTTTTTTATCCACGCCAAGGCCCTGCAGAAAGTCACCCCCGAGATGATCCGGCAGTCTTACGAAGCCCAGCTGGGTCAAAAACCCTCCGGCGATCTGTTTCATTTCCAGATTTTAACCATCGACGAAAACGACGAGGCCGCCGGCTCGGCCCTAGCCCTGAAAATTTCCGAATTTTTACGGCAGACGCCGAAGGTTGATCCAGGCGCCGTCCTCAAGGCTTTTCCGGAAGAGAAAATCAAGCTTTCGACCCCCTATTCCCTGGCCCTTTCAGAACTTTCCGAGCTCTACCGCAGCGCCCTAATTTCTTTAAAAGAAGGCGAATATTCCACGCCAATCTCCCAGATCTCCCGCCAAAACGGCCAGATCATCTGGCGGCTTTTCCATCTGCAAAAAAAAGAATTTATTGCGCCGCCTTCCTTCCAGGCCTCAGCAGAAAAAATCAAAAATGAGCTGCTGCAAAAGACCGTTAACGAAGAAAGCGCCAAATACTTTGAAAAGCTCTACCGCAAATACAGCGTCGACGACACCGCCCTGAACAAGCTGCTTTCCAATGAGCTCTTTTCACCCTTTTCCCTGCAATAAATGGAACCGGCTTACTACCAACCCTCGCAGCTGAAAAATCTTTTAAAAGCACTGGGAAAAAATCCCAGAAAAGCCCTTTCGCAGAATTTTCTGATCGACGGCAATATTTTAAAAAAAATCATCCTTGCCGCCGATGTCCAGCCAAACGACTGGGTATTAGAGATCGGCTCCGGCCCAGGCGCTTTGAGCTATGCCCTTGTCAGGTCCGGCGCCAAACTGGTTGCCGTAGAAAAAGATCCGGCTTTTGCCGGGCACCTGAAAAATTCAAAACTACCGGGCCTGGCCGTTTTGACGGAAGACTTCCTTCAAACCGACCTGGAAAAATTACCGCTCCTGTTTACCGGCCTTTGCTCTCCGCTAAAAAGCAAAACCCCGGATCAAATCAAAGTCATCGCCAACCTGCCCTACCATATTACTACGCCGATCCTGCTCAAGCTCTTTGAAAGCTCGCCTCTGTTTACTTCTTTTACCCTGATGGTGCAAAAAGAATTTGCCCGGCGACTGATCGCCCGGCCCAGAACCAAAGACTATTCTTCTTTGACCCTGCTCGCCCAGACTTATGCTGAAATCAGCCTCTCTTTTCTGGTTTCAGCCGCTTCTTTCTATCCACAGCCCAAAGTTGCTTCAGCCGTTTTGTTTTTCCGTTTAAAACCTCCGCCCTTAAAACAGCCAGACTTGAAAAGCTGGCATGCCTTTGTACAAAAAGCTTTCCAGCAAAGAAGGAAAAAGCTCACTTCCTCTTTGGCAAAAAACTTTGCCAAAGAAAAAATCGCTTCAGCGCTTGTCGCTTTAAAGTTAAATCCGGACAGCCGGCCGGAAGAGCTTGCTTTTAACGCTTTTTTGGCCCTGTTTCAAAAACTACAGACCGAGAAAAGTCCTTAAGCGGCAAAAGCGGGCCTGGAAGGCTCTTTTTTCTTGGCTAAAAAAAGCCACTGCTTCAAAAAATGCCAAAAAGTCCGCGGCACTTCAGCTTGGGCCAAAAGCAGCTTTTCCGCCATGATCTCGCCGTCGTCGGTCAAAACCTTCAAAACGCCCACTTTCTCGTCTTTTAAAATCGGCAATCTGAGCTCATCCCAGTAAATCAGAGCTTTTAAAGCCCTTTCCTCAGAGGGATAAAAACCAACTTCCAGCTCTTCTGAAACCCCGGCCAGAAGCGGAGCTGCTCCGCCATCGATCCTGGTTTCAAAGACCTGCCCCTTTTCAAAGAGCTTCCGTTTTATTTTCGGCTCCGAAAAGGCCGCCTCAAAAAGATGCCGGGCATCCAGATAGCGGCTTTCATTTTTTTCTTCTCCCAAAACCACAGCAATCAGCCGGCGGCCATTTTTTTCAGCCGCCGCCACCAGGTTATAGCCCGCATTGGAATGATAGCCGGTTTTAACGCCGATGGCCCAGGGATAGTAAAAAGCCCCGGCTTTCATTAACCGGTTCAGCTGCCGCAATTGATACAAAGCGTGCTTGTTGGTCTCCGGGATCTGGTAGGAAACTGTTGCCACGATCTCGCAGAACTTGGGCACCAGCAGGGCCCGTTTGGTCATTAAGGCCAGGTCCATGGCGCAGGTGACATGGCCAGGATGGTGCAGACCATGGGGATTTAAAAAAAGAGTCCTTTGGCAGCCCAGGCTTTTCAGATGGCCGTTAACCTGCTCCATATACCCGGGAATAGACCCGCCGAGGGCCTGGGCCAGGGCGTTGGCCGCATCATTGCCGGAAACCAGCATAGTCGCATAAAGCAGGTCCTGAACCGAAATCTCCTCCCCCTCGCTCAGGCCCAGGACCGTCCCGTCCGTTTCTAAAAAATAAGCAGGAAATTCCTTTTCATGCCCGCTTTTTTTCAAAGAATCAATGGTCCTGAGCGCCTCGATCGAAACGCAGATTTTTTGATCAATCAGATCGCCTTTGACATCAAGGGCGTATAAAGCCGTGGCAATCTTGGTCGTCGAGGCCGGATAAAGCGGTAAAAAAGCATTTTTCTCAAACAGGACCCGGCCATTTTCGCTGTTCATCAAAAGCGCCGAGCGCGCCCGAACATCAACATTAAGCAGCTTAGAATCAAGAATTAATACCCAAAAACAAAAAAATACCACAAGAAATGAGCGCAGCATTAAAGCTCCCGGGTTGAAAAAGCATTTTAAAAAAAAAAACAAATGGCGCCAAGCTCTTTTTTTAGTTAAATAAAAGCCCTGAAAATTAAAGGGATAAAGGATTGTCAGCACTTAATAATAGTATTATTAAAAACAAACCTTGACATTACTTAAAATAAAATTCTAAAATCAGGTTAGGGAAGGATACACAGCGGGTACAAAAATAAATGCTCAGTCCAACTAAGATTGAAGAGCTGTACCAGGAATTTGCCGGCAACCTGAAAGACTGGGCGCACGACGGCCTCATTTCGGTTGACCTCAAACTCCTGCATGAGCTGAACCTTTTAGGGGCTCTTTCTTCCGAGCAGGACGAAAACGATGATTTCTCCCAGTATTTCCATGTGATTGAAACGCCGGAAAAGGTCACCCTTTTCAACGAGCAGTTCATCATCTGGATCGTTCCCAAAATGGAAGAAGAAAATCCCGTCACCTACGTCTACATCGCCCTCAGCCACGAAGACAAGGCCTCTTTGGAAATTGTCTTCACCACCTCCGGCGTTTACAATACGCCCAAATTTGTTCTCAGGGTCTTGCAATATTATCTTTTAGACATGATCGAAACGGAAGCAACGCTGACAAATTTCAAAAAAGAAACTTAAAAAAAACCGGAAGATCAAAACGCTTTTTTACAAAGCGGGCGCCCAACGGCTAAAATCCATCCATTTAATTTGTTCCTCAAAAACCCGGCCTTTTCACAAAAAATAAATTAAAAAATAAGCCGCCGGTTTTTTGCAGACAACCCCGTAATGGCGTCTTATGGGGTTATAGGATATTTAGCGTCCAGAATCTCGATAATCCTTCTGGCCGCTTTGCGGTAAAGAACCCTTTTGGCTGCTTCCTGCGCCGCATTAATTGATTCCAGCTGGCCTAAAGAAAAGGCCAGAACGCTTTTTCTTGTTCCCGCGCCGTCAACAAAAGACAAGTCCCCTAACGAGTCTTCTTCGACAAAATCAAAATCAATGTCCTCGGTAATTTCAAAGGGCCCGAAAAAAGCTTCCCGGACGCCCTTTTCGCAAAGCGAAATCTGCAGCCTGAGTTTTTGACGCCCCTCCGTCGGCAAAAGGCTTTTTTTCAAAGCCCCGGAAAGTTCGCGGTCATACCGGTAGCCGATCGGGTCGTTTTTTTCTTCCACGATGGAAACGACCAGCTTCCTGGAAGATTCCGAAGCAAAACTGAACCGGCAAGACGATCCCAAAGAACGGATCAGCTCTTCGGTAAAAAAACCGTTCACATCCCCTTTAATGTAAGGAACGGCAAGCGCCAGAGCCGAATGTTTTTCAAAGCCGGCAGCATGATAGGAGCAAGCGCAAAGAAAAAGCAAAGATACAAAACAAAAAACTTTTTTAACAAAAAATAACTTTAATCGAAAAACCGAATGGCCGTTTTTTTTCATGCTTTTACCAAGGTTAAGCGTTAAAAAAACACTTAGCCTTTAGCTTTTTCTTCTTTAGGCTGGGGAAGCGCCATCCGGCTGATTTTTTCCGCCACCCTGGTCTCGGCAAAAGCACTTAAAATCTTTTTGTGGTAAATTTCAGCGGCGGAAGCCTGGCCCTTTTTTAAATAAAACTGGGCCACTTCGAACAGCCCTTCGGCATAAATTTCCTTGATGCCCAAAAGATCTTTTTTAGCTTCCAAAATTCTTTCTTCTCCAGGAAAAGCCTTTTGAAAATGCTCTAAATTGATCTGCGCAAGATTCAAAAGATCATCTTCCTGATGTCTTGGCGAAGCCTGTTTCAAATACGCTTGCGAAATCAACAGAAAGCTCTCGATGGCCAGCTCATGCTTGGGGTATTTGCCGATAAAATTCTCGGCTTTTTCAATCGCTTCTTTATATTCTTCAAAATCAAAATGGATGCGGGCGCTGTTAAAAAGCGCTTTCATGGCCATTTCGGTTTGCGGCAAACCATTGATCACTTCAGCATAAATTTTCAGGGCATCTTCTTTGGCCGGCAGCCAAGCAGGCATCTTTTCCGATCCGAAAAGCGGCTTTTTGGCGCCCCCATAGAATTTATCGGCAATCTGGAACTTGTATTTTAAAGCCTCTTCAAAATATTTGGGCATGAAATTTTTCGAAAGGTACTTGGTAAAATAAAGGTTGGCCTTTTCCAGCTCTCCTTGTTCAAAATAGGCCACGCCTAAAAAATAAAGGGCTTCAATGCCGCCCGGCGTCTTCGAACGGTAGCGGGTCAAATAAGAGCCGTATTTAATCGTCCGGTTCCAGTCTTTTTTTCCCGAAAAACTCTCCAGGCGCTGCAAACACTCCTGAATGGTCAGGCCTTTTTTAACAGGCTTTTCTTCAGCTCCGAAAAAAACCTGGCTTAAACAAAACAAACCTAAAGTAATTTTTAATAATTTCATTAAAAGCCCCAATTTAAGAAAGTTTTAAGGATAATCAAGCTAAAAGTATCCTGTCAAGGAGAACCGCTGTCAGCTGCAGGCCAGCTTTTTCAGGGCCCGGATCCTTTTCAACAAGGCCAGGCTCGTTTCATCCGCCCTAAGGCCCAGGGCCGCTTCGGCCTGAACTTCAGCCGCCCGGTTTTCCCCTTCGCAAAAGACCAGCTCGATTTGGGCCGGCCCCGGATGCTCCAAACAGATTTTTTTTATTTCCAGCAAATGGCTCATTTTCAGCGTTTTTACATCTAAATAAAGCGTTATTTTTTTATAAAGAGCTTTGGTTTCCATGTTTTTGGCAGTCCTTTTAAAAGAAGTCATTTTAGTGCTTTTCAGCTTGTCAAAGGCCAGATCGCTTTCCTTGATAAGAATTTCCAGGGGCGTTTCCAAAGGGGCGATCCATTTGCAGTTCAATTTCAAAGAATCTTTTTTTTCCGCCAGGACGATAGCCAAAAGCAGCTGATTTTCTTTAAGCAGGTCATGGCTTCTTTCATAGACATCGCTCCAAAGCGGCATCTCAGCGGAATGCAGACCGTCGCTGATGGTTAAAATGGCAAATTTTTTCTGGTTTTTCTGCGAGACCTTGATTTTGATCTGTTCAACGGCAAAGGCCAGGCGCAGCAGCTTTTCCCCTTCAATTTTTTCCAAGTCGGCAAACGGCGTACAGGAAAGCCGCGGCAAAACCCTGTGAAAGCTGTCCATGGGATGGCATTTTAAATAAAAGCCCAAAAGCGCTTTTTCTTTTTGCAAAATTTCCAGGTCGCTTGTAGGTTTTTCCACTCTCGGCTCTTGCGGCTCCGCGGCTGTCTGAAAAAGCGACAAAACACCCTTTTTTCTTTCCGTTTCTTGTTTCAGGGCCCCCTCGTACATTTTTTCCAGGCCCTGGCGCATGGCGTCGCGCGACCAGCCGGTAAAATCAAAAGCGCCGGCATCAACCAAAAGCTCAATATTTTTTTTACCTACCTGCTTTTTATCAATCCGCACAATGAAATCATAAAAAGAAACAAACGCGCCTTTTTTTTCTCTTTCCCGGCAAATGGCCTCAACCACGCCGCCGCCCATGCCCTTAATGCCGCTCATGGCAAAACGGATGCCGTCTGAAGTCACCGTAAATTCCGCCGAGGCCTCATTAATGTCCGGCGGTAAGATGGAAATTCCCAGTTCCTTGGCTTCGGAAATGAACTTGGCGACCTTGGTCAGATCATCCCTGTCGCAGGTCATCAAGGCGGCCATCCACTCTTTAGGAAAATTGGCTTTAAAATAGGCGGTTGCGTAAGACAGATAAGCGTAAGCGGTCGCATGCGACTTGTTAAAGCCGTAGGAAGCAAATTTTTCAATTTTATCAAAAATCGAAACCGCCGCTTCCTGGGAAATTTTATTGTTGCGGCAGCCCAAAACAAATTTTTCCCTTTGCTTTTCCATTTCCTGGCGGTCTTTTTTGCCCATCGCCCGTCTTAAAACATCGCCCTCGCCAAGCGAATAGCCGGCCAAAAGGGAGGCGATCTGCATTACCTGCTCTTGATAGACCATGACCCCGTAGGTTTCCTCAAGGATGTCTTTCATCAGCGGATGGTCGAACTCAATCGGCTCCCTTTTGTGCTTGCGCGCCACGAAAGACGGAATCATGTCCATCGGTCCCGGCCGGTATAAAGAAAGCACGGCGATCAGCTCTTCAAAACGGTCAATATGCAGCTGCTTACAAAGCTCCTGCATCCCGCCGGATTCGACCTGAAAAACCCCCAGGGTCCGGCCATGGTTTAACAAATCAAAGGTCCGGGCGTCATCCAAAGGCAAACCGGCCCAGTTGATTTTTTTACCGCAGCTTTTTTCCACCAAATTCGCCGCTTTTTGCAAAGAAGTCAAAGTCTTTAAGCCCAAAAAGTCAATTTTCAGCATGCCGACCGCTTCGACCGGCTTCATGGCGTACTGGGTAACCAGCATTTCCGCATCTTTGGCCGTACAGACCGGCACTTTATCGATCACGGGAACAGCCGAAATAATTACCCCCGCCGCATGCAAAGAAGTGTTGCGGATCGAGCCTTCAATCGTTTTGGCGGCATCAAAGATCATTTTGGCTTCCGAATCTTCTTCGCAAAGCCGTTTCAGCTCAGGATCCAGGCGCAGGGCCTTTTCCAGCTGCATATTGGGATCGTCCGAGACCAATTTAGCCATTTCATTGACTTTGGAAAGCGGCACGGAAAGCACCCGGCCGACATCTTTGATCGCCATCTTGGCCTTCATGGTGCCGAAAGTGATGATCTGCGCCACATTCTGCTGGCCGTATTTTTTAATGGTGTAATCAATCACCTCGCTCCTTCTCTCCATGCAAATGTCCACGTCGATATCAGGATAGGAAACGCGCTCGGGGTTGATAAAGCGCTCGAAGAAAAGGTTAAACCTGAGCGGCTCGATCTCGGTAATGCCGATCAGATAAGCAATCAAAGAGCCGACGACTGAACCGCGGCCCGGGCCCATCGGTATCCGCCGGCCCTTGGACCAGGAAATAAAATCGTGTACGATCAAAAGGTAGTCCGACAGCCCCTTGGAAGAAATCAGCAAGAACTCTTCTTCCAGCCGCTTTTGGACCATTTCCCCGGGATCCCTGTTGGGATGTTTCCGGCGGATGGCCTGAAGCTCTTTTTCTCCGTAGCGTCCGGCCAGGTTCTCCCGGCATAAATGATATAAGTAAGCCGAGGAAGGATCGAGGCCCTCTCTTTGGTTTTCCGCTTCAAAAACGGGCGGGACAAAGACGGGATAGTGCTTCGTCTTGAAATCAAAATGGAAATGGCATCTTGAAGCAACCTCCGCTGTGTTTTCCAAAGCCTCCGGCAGATCGGAAAAAAGCTTTTGCAGCTCTTCCAGGCCCGGAAAATGAAAAGAATGGGAAGGATAAATTTTGCGCTTGGGATTAGGCTGCCGCCCTTTGTTCATTCCCCGTCTGTCTTTCTCCCAGATTTCGCAGGGCTCGCCCGATTGGATATTGAGCAAGATCTCGTGGGCCCGCCAATCCTCCGGTTTCAGATAATGCGCATCCAAAGTCGCCAGGCACTTAATCTGTTTTTCTTTGCCCACCTCAACCAGTTTTTTCAAAAGCAGCTCTTCTTTAGAAGCAAAGTCCAGGTACTTCTGCAAGACCCAGGCCTCTTTTTTCAGACCTTCTTTGATTAGCCTTTCTTCCGTCATCTGGTGGCGCTGCAGCTCAAAGAACAGGTCCCCTTGAAAGAGGTTTTGGTAAAAGAGCAGCTCTTCAGAAAAGGCCTCTTCTTCCTTGCGGTAGAAAAACCGGGCCAAAAGCGAGCCGTAAGAGCCGATCAGGCAAATCAGCCCTTCATGGTAGCGGGCCAAAAGCTCCCGGTCGATGCGGGGATAATAATAAAAACCCTCGCTAAACGCCAGGGAAGAAAGCCGCACCAGATTTTGGTAGCCGGTCTTGTCTTTAACCAAAAGAACCACCGGAAAGGCCGCCGGACCTGCCGTTTGCTTTTTTTTCTCCAAACGCGATCCGACAGCCACCTTCAGTTCGCAGCCGATAATGGCCTGAAGCTCGGCATTTTTACAGTTCTTGTAAAAATCCACCGCTCCGTGCAAATTACCACTGTCGGTCAGGGCAATGGCCGGAAATTTCTCTTCTTTGGCTTTTTTAACGATCTCTTTTAAAGACAATGTGGAATCTAAAATCGAATACTGGGAATGCACATGCAAGGGAACAAAGCTCATTTGACACCTGAG
>JBAZHS010000037.1:0-10239 GCA_041652275.1 Parachlamydiales bacterium | reverse complement strand
TCAACCAGATCAGCCTTCAGGTCGGCCGCACCGGCGTTATTACGCCGGTTGCCGAGCTTGAGCCGGTTCTGCTTTCCGGCTCGACGATTGCCCGGGCCACTTTGCATAACCAAGACGAGATCGAGCGCAAAGATATCCGGGTCGGCGATTTTGTTATCATTGAAAAGGGGGGGGATGTTATTCCGAAAGTGGTTGAAGTGAACCTGAAAAAACGGGTTTCCGGGACTTCGCCCTGGAACCGGCCGAAGCTCTGTCCGGTCTGTCAAACGCCGCTGGTGCATTTAGAAGGGGAAGTGGCCATCCGCTGTCCTAATCCCAAATGCCGGGGCCGGAGGCTGAGGAATTTAATTTTCTTTGCTTCCAAAGCGGCTTTGGACATTGAGCATTTGGGTGAAAAGGCTGTGGAAAAATTAGTTGCGGCCGGCTTGGTCCTGCATCCGGCGGATTTTTACCATTTGGATCGGGAAAAGCTCTCGAAGGTTGAGGGTTTTAAAGCAAAATCAATTGAAAACCTGCTTTCCAGTTTGGAAAAATCCAAAAACTGCTCCCTTGGCCGTTTTTTACTCGGTCTTGAGATTAAACATGTAGGAGCGGAGATGGCCGAGCTTTTGGCTGAAGAGTTTGGTTCTTTGGAAGAGATCATGAATCTAAACAAGGAAGCGCTTTTGCAAATCGAGGGGGTCGGCGAAAAGGTGGCCGATGCTATTTTCGAATACTTCCGGGATCCGGGAAATCTTTTGGAAATTAAAAACTTGCTGGACGCCGGCGTTAAGCCGCGAACGGAAAAAAAGCAAAAAATTCAGGGCCATGCCTTTAATGGTAAAACATTTGTTTTGACCGGGGCTTTAAAAAACTATTCACGCGAAAAAGCTGCCTTTCTGATTAAAGAAAGGGGCGGAAAAGTTGCCGGCTCAGTATCAAAAAAAACCGATTTTGTCATTGCCGGTGCTGATCCTGGCTCGAAATATGACAAAGCCAGGGAGCTCGGCGTAATCATTTTGGAAGAAAAAGAATTTGAAAAAAGACTTTAAAGGGATCCGATAAAGGTCTGGTAGCTGAATTTTTCCAGCTTGATCTTTTGCAGAGAGCCGATCAAATTTTCGGGCCCGGGGAAAATAACTTTTTTCAGGTCGCGGGTTTTACCTTTTAAAAAGCCGGCTTCCTTGGTGGTTCTTTCAACCAGAACTTCAACGGTTTTTTGAAGATATTTTGGATTTTCTTCTTTCTGGATTTGTTCGAAAAGCTTTAAGGCTTGCTGCAGCCTTCGGGCTTTGTCCGTTTGGGCAACATCGTCTTTGAGCAGGTAGGCTTTGGTGCCTTTTCTGGGGCTGTAGGCATAGATAAAGGCGTTAGCAAAGCGTACCTGTTTGAAAACATCTAAGGTCTTTTCAAAATCTTCTGGAGTTTCCGAGGGGAAGCCGACAATCAGGTCGGTGCCGAAGGTCATCGAGGGGACCCGGGCTTTTAAAAGTTCGGCTTTTTCCAAAAAGGCTTCGGCGGTATAAGAGCGGTTCATCAGCTTTAAGATCCGGTTTGATCCGGCTTGCAAAGGCAGGTGCAGGTGTTCGCAAAGGGATTTAAGATCGCGCAGGGCTTCTATCAGGTCTAAAGAAAGATCTTTGGGATGGGAAGTTAAAAACCGGATCCTTGGAAAGTTCAGTTTGTCAAGCGAGTATAAAAGATCGGCGAAGGTTTTTTTTTCGCTTTGATAGGAATTGACATTTTGGCCGAGCAGGGTAATTTCCTGGTAGCCGGAGTCTTTTAGATAGCGGCATTCTTCCAAAATATCATTAAGAGGGCGGGAAATTTCCCGGCCGCGGCTATAGGGGACGACGCAGTAAGTGCAAAAGTTGTTGCAGCCCTGCATAATCGGGACATAGGCCTTGATTTTGGAAGAGCGCTTGATGCTTTTGTAATCAGAAAAAAAGTTTTTCGGGTTTTCCAGATGGATGAGGGGGGCTTTTTTGGCGATTAGACCGTCGATAATTTGATCGAGCTCTTCTAATTGTCCCGGGCCCAGGAGGAAATCGATTTCCGGGAATTTTTTTAAAAGCTTTTCTTTTTTGAGCATCGGCATGCAGCCGGCCACTCCAAGGAAAGGGCGTTTTTGTTTGCGGAGCATCAGGCCGATTTTACCGAGCACTTTTCTTTCGGCCAGATCACGGATTGAACAGGTGTTGAAGATCACCAGGTCTGCTTTTTCCTCGTCGGCGGTTTCCGTCAGTCCCCGCTTTAAAAGCTGCCCGCGCATGTACTCGGAGTCCAGCTCGTTCATCTGGCAGCCGTAAGTACGCAGTAAAAAGGTTTTTAGTTTGTCCATGTTGGCGAAAATGATTGGTTGTGCGGCAAGGGCTCTTCCTTATTGATCCCTCTTTTTTTTGTTGCTTCTACAGTTATTTGAAGAGACCGGGCAAAGGTAATATAGGTAGGGGCATCTGCGGTTATTTCCATAGTTATTAACGGTTAAAAGTTTTTTGAGAAGCGATCCTGGCCGTTAAAATATTTTTTAAAAGATCTGTAAGCAGAAACGGCCAAAGGCCGCTGGCCAGCGCTGTTTTTAGACCGAAAAGCGCGGTTAAAAGAATCAGGCCGCAAAGATAGATGCCAAGCTGGGCTAAGCTGAAAAGCCCGAATAGTCCCAGGGCGCCAAGCTCTTTGTTTCGGTCGCTGGCATAGCCGATTATAAGAGCTGAGACGAGATAGCCCATTTGGTAGCCGCACAGGGCTCCGATTGGAATAAGGTGTAAAAAATAACCTTGAAGAAGAAAGCAGAGTACCGCGAAAAAGGCTTTTTTAGCGCCTAGTTTCCAGGCCAATAGAAAAATCGCTTGGGAAACGAAGACCAGGGGCACGAAAGTAAAGGGCAGGGGTATGGAAAGGGCGCGGATGAAAAGCAAAAGGAAGCTTGAGGAAAGAACCACTAAAAAAGCCGGCACGCCCCAAACACTGTTTTTTACTGGAATGGATAAACTGCCCAGTGGGCTAAGTTCCAGCTCGCCCGCTTGTCCGGTGTTGAGTTTTTCTTTGAAAAAGAAGTGTTTTTTTAGCATAACTGCTCCTGTTAATTGATCCAGTATAATGGTTTTTTAATAAAAAAACGGCAATTTTTTCCTAAGCCAGCTGCCGTTAAAGCTTTTTTTGAAAAAAGCCCCGCTTGGTTTTGTTGGCTGAAGCGGATAAAAATCTTGGCAAAAAATGCTTTGCTCCGTATGCTTAGAGTAGTTTTTTTAAGATTTAAGGTTCAAAGAAATGTACAAACCAACTAAGACAACGCTAAAAACAAAAGAAGCCTCGGAAAAAGAAAAAGTCTGGTTTCTTTTAGACGCTAAAGGCAAGATCCTCGGCCGTTTTGCGGCGGAAATTGCCAAGATTTTAATGGGCAAGCACAAGCCTTCTTATACCGCAACGGTGGATACCGGCGATGGTGTAATTATCATTAATGCCGATCAGATCGAAGTTACGGGCTCCAAAGAGGCCCGTAAGATTTACCGCCATTATACCGGGTTTATGGGCGGCTTAAAAGAAATCCCTTATCGGGAGCTGAAAGCCAAACGGCCGGAACGGATTTTAGAAAGGGCGATTTCCGGGATGATGCCCAAAAGCCGGCTTGGCAAACAGCAGCTGAAAAAGCTCAGGATTTTTGCCGGTGAAAAACACGGTATGGAAGCACAAAAACCGATTGTAGTAAATCTTTAAACCAAATTGGAATCCATGAAGATCAAAGAATATTTAGGAGTTGGCAGAAGAAAAACTGCTGTAGCCGCCATTCGCATGCGCAAAGGCAGCGGCCAATATGATATTAACGGCAAGAAACTGGAAGAATATTTCACATTGGAATTGCAAAGAGAAGTGATTTTGGCCCCGCTCAAGAAATTTGCTTCTGTTGAAGCTTATGATGTGATTGTCAGAATTAAAGGCGGGGGCATTGCCGCACAGGTTGAAGCGATGCGGCTGGGTCTGGCCCGAGCTTTGGTAGAAGAAAACGGCGAGCTGAGAAGCTCTTTGAAAGAGCTGGGTTATTTGACCCGCGATCCGCGTAAAAAAGAAAGAAAGAAATACGGCCATAAAAAGGCTCGCAAGCGCTTCCAGTTCTCCAAGCGTTAATTTTTTTCTTTTACATTCTTTAAAAAAGACTTTTGGATTTGTTTCTGAAAGTCTTTTTTTTTGTTCTGTTCTTTTTGTTTAATCAGCATATTTACAGGAAAAACCGATTCTTTGCATCATTAATAAGAGCTCCCTGATTTTTTTTCTTGGTTTTTAATAAAGCCGCTCTTTTCTGAAAAAGTTAAAAAATTATTCGTAAAAGCGATCCTTTTAATTTTTGAAATTAATTTACAGGTTTTTTACAAAAAGTTAGAGGCGGTCTCTCAATTATTCAAGTATTAAAAAGTTCTAATTTCAGTGAATGAAAGTGTTTGTCGGAAAATTTCTTAAATTAAATGGATAAAAAAGATTGTTTTCTTTTTTTTTATTGCTATTTAAACAGGATATAAATATGTAAAGAAGTAATTATGTTTATTTTACAAGACCGATTTTCCGGCAAGCCGGTTTCTTTTTCAGCGATTGAAGGCTGCAAGATTCCGCTTTTTGAAGAGCATATGAACCCTCATGGCGTACTTTTCGGCTCGAGGATTTTGGAGCTGGTCAGCAGCTATGCCGCCCAGGTGGCCCTGGCCCATAGCGGCGTTGCCTGCCGGACGGCCGGGATTGATTTTGTGCGTTTTTTTGCGCCGGCCAAACGAGAAGACGGTCTGGTATGCAAGGCGGCCATCAACCACTGCTGGGAAAACAGTATGGAAGTAGGGGTCAGGGTGGTAGCGGAAGACTTTCGTTCGCTCGAGCAAAAGCATGTTTTGTCCGCTTATTTCACTTATGAGGCCCTGGATGCGGAAGGACGGATTTTGGTGGTGCCGAAGCTGATTTTAGAAAATGAAGAGCAAAAAAGGCGTTTTTCCGATGCCGAAAGGCGCCGGCTTCTGCGTATTAAAAGACTGGGAAAATAGGCTTCGAGAAAAAATTTCCCGAAACTTGGTTTTTTTTCAAAATTTTGTCTTATTTGCTGAATTTTGTCCGGTCTTTGGCCAAAGTGGTTTTTACCCAGGGCTCCGGACCCGGATTTATCCACGGTCAAGAAGTCGGTTTCAAGCGTCAGTGCTTTTTGTTTTTGTCCTAGGTATTTTAAGTTTTGAAAGGGGGTAATTTTTTTTGATGAAATAAGTTTTTTGTTTTAAAGGCCGGCCGGCTTTTAAAAAGTTTTTTTAAGAAGCGTTTGGCAGAAATTTTTTCAGTTGCCTGGTTTTTTTATGGATGAAGCGTTGGATTTGGGTCTGGTTTTTTCTTAAAAAAACTTTGATCCTGGCCAAGGCCAAGAGCAAGAGAAAAGGCAGCCAGACAAAAAAGAAAGGCGAGCCGCTGCCGTTTTCGGTTAGGATGAAAAGGGCATCGAGCAAAGTATAAAAGCCGATAAAAAGAAAAAGCGCCAGGGCGGTCAAAACAAATAGATAGCTTTTTCTGGAGAAGCGGAAAACGGAAGACGGCAGCACAAAGGCGATCAAAAGAGGCAGCAGGGGCAGGGCAAGCTTGTAATTGAGGTGGGCGCTGAGAGCCGCTTTTTCTTTGCTGGAAGAGTAGCTTTTTTGCAAAAACTGGTTCAGGAGGGTTGAAATTTTACGCTCTTCGAAGGGGATCAGGGCGCCGGCGCTATTTTTATCGAAAAGGATGTGTTTTAAGGGTTGTTTTTCAAACGATTCTTTCTTGATTAAAAAATGCTGTTTGTTTTGGACAAAGTGGTCAACAAAATAGCCGGTCGGCGGGGAAGTTTTCAAATCAAGCTCTTTAATATGGTAAAGCTCTTCTTGGTTTAAAAGCCAAAAAACATCGCTGAGCTTTTTTTGCTTGGAGTCATAGCTGCCATAAACCAGCTTGGTATTATCTTTTAAAAGGAGGGCCTGGACATTGTCATTTTTAATTTTTTTACTGGTGTGAAAGTAGGTTTTTTTAAAGTTTTGGACCAGGCTGATGGCTCTGGGGTATTGGAACTCGTGGTTTAAATAGGAAGCCAGGGAAAGCAAAAGGGCGATAAAAAAAAGGGGGCGGATAATTTTTTCTTTGGAAAGTCCGGCCATTTGCAGGGCGAGAAGCTCGTTGTTTTGGTTCATTGAGCCGAGAACTTTGATTAAGGTCAGAAGGAAGCCGAGCGATAAAAACAGATTCAAATAAAGGCTGATCTGAAAGTAGTAATAGGTCAGAAGCTGAAAAAAAGAAGCGCCGCCGATGGCAAAGAACTTGGGGCTGCGGAGGGAGAAATCCAAAATAAAAAAAAGCAGGTAAATGGAAACGAGAAAAAAGCCAAGGAATTTAAGGCATTCTTTCACGAGCAGTTTTTCGTAGATCTTTAAAGGATTTTTTAAATTAAGGATTTTCATAGAAGGCCTGCTGAAGTGCGCCGGATCGATCTGGTTGAGAAAAACAAGATGACCGGCTGGACCAGGATATAGATCAAGGCTGAGGAAAAGGGGTGGCCTTTCAAGGCTTTTGCTCCAATGAAGCTGACTAGGATGAAGAGGGCGAAAAGAACCGCGATAAAAAGCTTTTTTTTCGATTCGATCCGGCTGATCTGGATGCCGTAGGCAATCCCGATAAAAGTAAACGAGAAAGCGGAAAAAGAGATTGCCAGCCGGCGGATAATTTCCAGGTAGAGGGTCTGTTTTTTGGCAGCCGATTCTTTTTCGGCCCGGATTAAGAGCATTTTGGTTGGAAGATGCAGGGAATTGAGCGGAAAGCTTTCGGATTTCATGATTTTGGTGATTTTTCTGGCTTCGGTCTTCATTAGTTTTTGGTTTTCAACGATCAGGGTGTCGAAATGATTGGGTGTTTCAATGTGCGAGATCAGGGCGACATTCGAGCCGATTAAAATGCCGTCTTCCAAAGACAGTTTTTCCGCTTTCATCAAAAACAGCTTGCTGTGGTATTTGTTGGGGGTGATGAAAATCAGGTTTTTAGCTGAATTGCTGTCCGGGGAGGTTTCCAAGTCGACGAAGGCTTTTTTGATTTTGAGCAGCTTGGGTTTTTCCAGTAAAAAAATGGGGTTTAAAGAGATCTGGCTATGGGCGATTTTTTTGGAGGCGTTGATGCAGCGGGGGGTTGTTTCGGAAGCAATATAGAAGTTAAAAAAGCTGATTAAAAAAGCTGAGGCCAAAATGGGCAGGGAGATCTTTTTTAAAGAAAAGCCGCTGGCGCGCAGGGCGGTGAGCTCCTGGGTTTTGGAAAAACGCTGAAAAAGTAAAAGCGCCGAGATCAGACAGGAAATGGGAAGGGCGATTGGCAGGATGTGGGGGATTTGATAGAGGGTGTAGAGCAAGATTTTTTCCAGGCCGGTGGCCAGGGCGGCGAAGCGGGCAATCTCTTTGAGGCGGGTGATCAAAAGCACACAGATAAAGCCGAAGGTGGAAAGTAAAAAAACTTTCCAATAAGCGTAAGTTAAATAACGCCAAAAAAGCGGCATAAAAAAAATCCCCTGGCCTTTAGTTTAGGTTTTTTTGGATTAATTTTATACCCTTCTCTCATATAATAGAAGCCATGTCGGAAAAACTGGTTCAAAAGCTGCGGGATTTTTTCTTGCCCAGGGCGCCTTTTTCGGGGCCCCTGATTTTGGCTTATTCCGGCGGTTTTGATTCCAAAGCGCTTTTATATTTGCTTTTAGAAGTTAAAAAAAAGGTTGCCCTTGATTTGGTTTTGGCCCATGTGGACCATGGCTGGAGGGAAGAGAGCGCCGGCGAGGCTGAGAGTTTAAAACTAGAAGCCGGCGGTTTGCATTTGCCCTTTTTTTGCAAGAAACTGGAAGGGGCGGCCGGAATTAAAAACCAGGAAGCTTTTTGCCGCCGGCTAAGGCTGGAGTTTTTCTTTGGCCTCTATCAGTCCTTAAATGCTTCGGCCCTGCTTTTTGCCCACCAAAAAGACGAGCAGGCGGAAACAACGCTGAAACGGTTTTTTGAGGGGGCCGACCTGCCTTTTTTGGGCGGGATGGAAGAAGAGAGCCTTTTTATGGGAATGCGGGTTTTCAGGCCGCTTTTGGAAGTGAGCAAAAAAGCGCTTTTAGCCTTTTTGGACGCCAGGGGTTTGCAGGCAATTTCGGATCGGACCAATTTTGATTCAAGATATCTGCGCGGGCGGATGCGCAATGAGCTGATCCCGGTTCTTGCTACCGCTTTCGGCCGGCCGGTTTTGGAAAATCTGGCGGTTGCATCCGAACGGTTTCGGGAGCTTAAAGCTTACCTGGAAAAAAGGGTTTCTACGGTTTTTCAAAGAGCCCGTCTTTCTTCTTTTGGTCTTTTTTTAGACTTGCAAAAGCAGCCTTTGGAGCCGCTTGAGCTGCGTTATTTAATTAAAAAGCTTTTGCTTTTGGTTGGTTTTGATCTTTCCCGCGGTTCTTTAAAACGGTTGGTTTTGGCCAGAGAGGAGGGCCGGCGGCTGCGGCAGGTTTTAAAAGAAGGCGAGCTGGTTTTAGACCGGGACCGGCTTTTTTTTATAAAAAAAAGTGCTTTCAGCTTTTTTCAAACCGAAATTCCCTTGAGGGAAGGGCGCTGGGAAGAAGAGCTTTTTTGCCTGGAAGTAAAACCAGCGGTTTTTAATGGAGAAAGTTCGAACCTTTTCAACCTGCCTTCCTGGCAGGAATGGCTGATTTCCGGCCGTTTAAACTTTTTTTTACCGAAAGCGCCCGGCTATTCGCTCAGAGGTTTTCAGCCGGGGCTCAGGCTTTTCCACCGCCGTTTTTGCCAGTATCTGGCTGAAAAAGGGGTGCCGGCTTTTCTCAGGACCCGCCTACCTTTGGTTTTTCAAGGCGGCAAGCCTTTTTGCGATCTGCTTTCCGGCCAGGCGCTTTTTCCTCGTTTTGCTCCTCAAAAGACCGATGAATATTACCAGGTTGATTTAATATTTAAATAAATCGTTAATAGCTAAAGGTTTATTATTGAAAGTAAGTTTTATTTATTTTTTAAATAAAGCTAAATTAATTAGTTTTGTGTTATATATTAATTAGACCAAGATTACAGGAAAAAGGGGGCTTTTTCTTTGCCTTTATATAAAGCAGCCTTTATCCTTATAATAAAAAGCTTTAACCATCAGATAGATAAATATGGCAGATAAATTTAAGACTGATAACCGCAAAGGTTTTTCCGGCGGTTTTTTTCTTTTTCTTTTAATTCTTTTCGCGGTGATCTTTACCATGCAGTCGATGACGGGTTAGTCTTTGGCCAAGGTCTCTTTTTCCCACCAGGTCGAACATTTGGTCAACCTGGATCTGATTCAACCGGACGAGAACCGCAAAATTGCCCAAAACGAGAACCTGGTAACCTTTACCGGACGTTTTCGTGAAGCTCTGAGCTCTGAGGCCGCAGAACGCTTCCGCTATCTGGAGCTTTTGGAAAACCGCCATGAGCTGACGGCGGAAAAAGAACGTTTGGAAAAAGAGCTGGCGGTTTTGCAAAAGAACATAGCCGACTCGGCCCGCTTCTTTTTGGAAATTACCGGCCTTCCGGTTCCGAGCCGTGGTTTTTTTGTTGTCAGCCCGCTTTATGATACTCCGGAAAAGAACTTTCAGATTGTGATTTTGGAAAAGCCCAAAAGCGAGACTGTTTCTTTAAAAGAGCTGAAAGATCGTTTTCAGCATTTGAAATCCGCCGGCAGTTTTGAGAGTGCTGAAACACTGAAAAGCTTTGCCAACGATTTAAGGGTTTCCATTGAACTTTTTCAGTCATCGAAACTGGGGATCGGCCAGGATTCTTTAAAAGAGCTTTTAAGAAGTCAAAAAGAAAAACTGGTTCGGGACGGGGATTTGCCTTTAAACGGTAAAATAGAGCTTTATGCTGGTGTTTTAAAGGCCTTGGACGAAGTTGTTTCCGAGCTTTTGCAGTCCGGATCGAACGCAACGCTTTTGCCTTTGCGCAGCGTTCGGAGCTATTTGGAAGACTTGCAGGCTTACAGTGAGCTGGCCGTTAACCTGGAAAATAGCGAAGCCCTCCTGAACAAGGCCCGAGCTTCTGTTGCTCAGGTCAGCTGGTTCTTTAACAATAAAGAGCTGTCTTTAAAAGAGCTGGAAAGCACTGATGCTGAAAGCTATAAACGCTGGTTTTTGGAAGCTAAAAAAGAGTGGCTTGATTTTAACTCGAACAAAGCCCTGGCTTTTAAAGCGCCGGACCAGGAGCGCAATACTGTTTTGGACAAGACTTTTAAAAGCCAGGA
>JBAZHS010000036.1:0-10323 GCA_041652275.1 Parachlamydiales bacterium | reverse complement strand
CTTTTTCGTATTCCTGGTGGTTGATGGCGTCTTCTTTGGCTAGACGGACTTTTTCAATTTCTTCTTCGTATTTGGAAATGTCTTCAGGCTGGTGCATCATGGCGATGCGGGCTTTGGCGCCGGCCTCGTCGATTAAATCAATCGCTTTATCGGGAAGGAAACGGCCGGTGATATAGCGGTCCGAAAGGCTGACCGCGCTTTTGATGGCTTCCGGAGTATATTGGCAGCGGTGGTGGGCTTCGTATTTGGTTTTCAGCCCGTTTAAAATGGACTCGGTTTCGTTTAAGGAAGGCGGATGGACTGTAATTTTTTGGAACCGGCGCTCGAGAGCGGCGTCTTTTTCAATGAACTTGCGGTATTCGTCGTCGGTGGTGGCGCCGATGCACTGTATTTCTCCACGGGAAAGCGCGGGCTTCAGGATATTGGAAGCATCGATGGCGCCTTCGGCAGCGCCGGCGCCGACGATCGTATGCAGCTCGTCAATGAACATTAAAATGTTGCCGTTTTTTTTAATTTCGTCCATGACGGCTTTAATGCGCTCTTCAAACTGGCCGCGGTATTTGGTTCCGGCGATCATCAGGGTCAGGTCCAGGGAAATCAGCCGTTTGCCCCTGAGGTTGTCCGGCACTTCGCCTTTGACAATCGCCCAGGCCAGCCCCTCGACGATGGCGGTTTTGCCAACGCCGGCCTCGCCGATTAAAACCGGATTGTTTTTGCGCCGGCGGCAGAGAATTAGGATCAGCCTTTCGACTTCGGCCGTTCGGCCGATCACCGGGTCTAGCTTGCCCTCGCGGCAAAGCTCGGTCAAGTCATGGCCGTAGGCTTTTAAAGCGGGCATCTTGTCGTATGAGAGGGCTTTTTCTCCGCCCCGTTGCGACATCGAAGAAGAAAAAGCTTCGCCGGTTTCCATCGAAGAGCTCATCGGCGGCAGCTGCAGGTTGAAGGTCTCCAGCTCTTTTAAGACCTCTTTTCTAAGGTCTTTTAAATTGACGTTGAGGTTTTCCAAAACTTGGGCGGCCACGCCTTCGTTTTCTTTTAAAATGGCTAGCAGGAGGTGCTCTGTGCCGACATAGTTATGGCCCAGGGTATTGGCTTCTTCATTGGCATATTCAAAAACTTTTTTGGCCTTGGCGGTCAAGGCAGGCTCCCCGTAGACCTGAATTTCCGGGCCGAAGCCGACCACCCGTTCGATTTCTTCTTTGATTATTTCATAGGAAAGATCGAAATTTCTTAGCACATTGACGGCGATGCCCTGGCCAAGCTTCATCAGGCCCAAGAGCACATGCTCCGTGCCCAAATAATTATGGTTCATTTTCTGGGCTTCTTTTTTGGCGAGCTTGATAACCTGTTTGGCCCGGTTGGTAAATTTGTCAAACATGCTCTTTGCCTCCCCTTGGCTTCTCTTCCTCATTGTACGGGTTCATTTTTATTTTTGCAATTCTATCTCTCGTAAAATTTAAAGCGCTTAGTTATAGTAAATTGCCGGAATGAAGGAGAAGCGGCTTGTGTCAGACCAGGCTTTAGAGATTATTGATACCGGAAAAAAACCGGCTGAAGAGAATATGTCTTTGGACATAAAGTTCTTAGATAATATGAAAGCCGCTGGCCGGCCCTGTTTGCACCTGTATGGCTGGGAGCGTCTGTCTTTAACTTACGGGTATTTTATTTCTTTAGATAAGTATCTAAATCTGAAAAAGTTAAAAGAAAAAGCGATTGCCGCGGCCCGGCGGCCGACCGGCGGCGGGATTGTTTTTCATTTTTGGGACCTGGCCTTTTCGTTTTTTCTGCCCTCGGGCCACAGGTTTTTTTCTGAAAAGACCATCGAAAACTACCGGTTTGTCAACCAAATGGTCTTGCAGTCCCTGCTTCCCTTGCTGCCCTCGGCTAAGTTAAAAGACGGTTCCGGCTTGTTTTTAAAAGAAACCCAAGCCCGGTCTTTTTGCATGGCCGGTCCTTCGCAGTATGATCTGGTACTGGACGGTAAAAAGGCTGCCGGGGCGGCACAGAGGAAAAAGCCGCAGGGCTATTTACACCAGGGGACGGTAGCCTTGGTACGGCCGGAAAAAGCTTTGCTGTTGGAGCTTTTATTGGACCGGCAGTTGGCGGAAAAGATTTTTGAGCAGAGTTTCTTTTTGGAAGAAGAGCTTTTAAAACTGGAAGCTTTAAGGGCCAAATTAAAAGCATTTTTAATTTTACAGTTTCAGAAAACCCTTTTGTAAAGAGTGAAAATTTTGTATCATTTTTTTAAAAAAGCGCTATTTCAAGGATTTTTTTTATGACAGAAAAAAAAGCCGGTTTTCCGGCGGCGGTCGGATCGCGGCGGAATGAAGATTACGCCGAATGGTACCAGCAGGTTATTAAAGCGGCGGATCTGGCGGAAAACTCGCCGGTGAAAGGGTGCATGTTCATCAAGCCCTGGGGCTACGGGATCTGGGAAAAGATCCAGCAGAAGCTGGACCGGATAATTAAAAAAACCGGACATCGGAACGCTTATTTTCCGCTTTTCATCCCCCTTTCTTTTCTTGCTAAAGAAGCCGAGCATGTCGAGGGCTTTGCCAAAGAGTGCGCTGTGGTGACCCACCACCGTCTGGAAAAAAACGAAAAAGGTGAGCTGGTGCCGGCCGGCGAGCTGGAGCAGCCCTATGTGGTCCGGCCGACATCGGAGATGATCATCGGCTACGCTTTTTCCAAGTGGATCTCTTCTTACCGGGACCTGCCTTTGCTGATCAACCAGTGGGCCAATGTGGTCCGTTGGGAAATGCGCACTCGGCTGTTTTTAAGAACCAGCGAGTTTCTCTGGCAGGAAGGGCATACGGCCCATGCTACCGAGCCGGAAGCCAGGGAAGAGGCTTTGAAAATGCTGGGGGTCTACGCTGATTTTGCTGAAAGGATGCTGGCCCTGCCGGTGGTCAAAGGAGAAAAATCGGCCCTCGAGCGTTTTCCGGGGGCGGTCAACACTTACTGCATCGAAGCTTTGATGCAAGACAAAAAGGCCCTGCAGGCGGGCACCAGCCATTTTCTGGGCCAGAATTTTTCCCGGTCCTGCGAAATTAAATTCAACGACCAGTCGGGCAAGGAAGCCTGGGCCTGGACCACTTCCTGGGGGGTTTCGACCCGTTTGATCGGCGGTTTGATTATGGCCCATAGCGACGACGACGGTTTGGTTTTGCCGCCCAACATTGCTCCCGCCCAGATTGTTTTGATTCCGGTGGTGCATCAGGAAGAAAACAAGGCCCAGGTTTTAGGGTATCTCCGATTGCTTAAGGCCAAATTGGAAAAAGTGCCCTATCTGGACGGTCATTTGGAAGTTGAGCTTGATGAAAGGGATTTGTCAGGCCCGGAAAAAAAATGGGAGTGGATCAAAAAAGGCATACCTTTGCGCCTGGAAATCGGACCGCGGGATTTGGCCAGCGGCCTTTTGGGCCTGAACCAGCGCCACCTGCCGCACAAAGAAACTTTGAAAATGACAGAAGAAGAGCTTGTGCAAAGGGCTCCGCAAATTTTACAAGCCATGCAAGAAGCGCTTTTCTCCAAGGCCAAAGCCTTTTTGGACCAAAACACGGTGAAAATCGGCTCCAAAGAGGAGTTTTACCGGTTTTTCACTCCGAAAAACCCGCATAAGCCGGAGATCCATGGCGGCCTGGCGGAAGTCTTTTTTAGTTTGGACGAAAATATCGAAGCCAAGCTCAAAGCCGATCTTGGCGTGACCTTGCGCTGCCTGCCTTTAGAAAAAGAAAAGACCGAGGGCGTTTGTTTTTTTACCGGCAAAAAAGGGGCCAAAAAAGCGCTTTTTGCCAAAGCGTATTGAGGGAAAAGCGCCGCTTTTGCTAACTTAACAGCTTAATTTTGGGAGAAGAGTACATGCTGAAATTTTTACGGACCCACCAGAAACTTTTTTTTGTTATTACAACGGCGGCGGTGGTGGTCACTTTTTGTTTTTTCGGGACCTATTCGACTTTTGAAGACAGCCATAAAAAGCCGGAAAGAAAGCTGGCCCTTGCTTTAAATGGGCAAGAGATCCTGGAGTCCGAGGTTTTGGCCCTGGCCTATTTTTTAGAATTGGATGCCGACCTTTCCGAGAACAGGGGATTTCTTTTAAAAGAAGGGGTTTTAGCGAAAGATTTTTTAAAAACCGGGCTGGCCCGCCTTTTGGCCGACAAATATTACAAGGAGCTGGCTCCTGCTTTGGAAAACAGCTTCCGCCAGGCGCTCCAATACAAGACATACGAACATCCCGAAGCGGCTTTTTTATCCCAAAAAAAGGTCTATGAGCAGTTTTATCCCGAGATGCTCTCTCTTTTAGACCAGCTGAAAAGCGAAAGGAAATTCTCCCTGCGCTCATTTGATCTTTTAACCCGCCTTTATTTGGCCGAAGAGCAGTTTTCGCCTTCGATGGTCAGACGGATTTTGCTTTATCAGCAAAGCCAAAACTCAGAGATCAAGCCCGATCCCTACCTGTTCCAAAATGAGCTGTTTTTATTTGGTTTTCGGGAAATTAAAGACTGGTTTTCCAGGGATTTTATCGAGCTGGCTGCCCAGTTTATTTGGAATACGGCGGCTCGGGCGGAGGAAAAGGGCTTTAAGGTTACCTCCAAAGAGGTCAAGGAAAGTCTGAACGCCCTGGTTTTGGAAAACCTGAAAAAAGTTTCTTCCAAGGCTGCTCCGGCCGGATCCGATCTTTATAAAACGCAGCTTCGTCTGATTGGTATGGACGAAAAGCTCTTAATCAAGAACTGGCAGAAAATTTTACTTTTCCGCAAATACCTGAAGGCCACTCGCTCTTCGGTAGTGATCGATCCGCTTTTATTTCAGGAGCTTTCCGGTTTTACAAGAGAAAAAAAACAGGCGGCCGTTTACTCTTTGCCGGCCGATCTGAACCTGAAAAGTCTGAATGAATACGCTCTTTTAAGGGCCTATTTAAAAGCCGTTGCGGGAAAAGAAGAGCTGGATTTGGATTTAAAGTTTAAAACACCCCAGGAAGTGGAGAAAATCACTCCGGAGCTGGTCTTTAACCGCTTCCAAGTCGAGCTCAAAGGCGTTGACATTAATGATCTGACCTTGAAAATCGGAGAGAAAAAACTCTGGGAATGGCAGGTTCAGAAAGCCAATTTTGAAAAACTGCAAAAAGAGTTTTCCCAGTTGGAAGGCAAGCTGGAAACTTCCGAGAAGCGTTTTCAAAAGCTGGAAGCCTTGCCTCTGCCCTTGCGTTCCAAGGCCGATCTTTTTTCCCGTCAGGAAATGGTCAGGGCTGATTTAGCTTTGATTAAAGAAGGGCTTCGGGCTTCCAAAACGGAAGTTTTGCAGCTGAATATCCCCAGCCGCGGCGGATCCAGAGTTTTAAAAGGCCTTGGCAATGACAAGCTTTTGGCAGTTTTAAAAGCGGCGGCCGAAGAAAAGGAAGCGGCAGCCGAAAAGCTGGCTTTTCTGACCGAAGACGGACGTTTTTATTATTCAATTAAGGTCTTGGCGCCGATGCAAAAGCAGATTTTTACTTTTGCCGAGGCCCTGACGGAAAGCGGCCTGGCTGAGATCGTCAACGAAATTTTGCAAAAAAAATGGGAAAAGTCCGAGTTGAAGGATTTTTCTTTTTTTTCCATAAAAAATGATTTTTTGAAAACTCTTTATCTGAAACGCGGTGAAAAGGAAACTGAGTTTTTGCAAAACTACCTTGGCGCCTATCTTGCCAAAATTAAAGCGCAGCTTTTAAAAGGCGCCGACGAGAAGCTGTATTTGGCCGGGGAAGAAAAAGCTTTCGAAGATCAGTTTAAATTAAAGAAAGAGCTGAAAACTTTTTCTCGCTCGTCGAATGAAAGCTGGCAGAAAAAACTGCTTTTCGATTTGAAAAAAATCGAGGGCTATTCTGATATCAGCAAAGACAAGCTTTCTTTTTTAAAGGTTTTGAAAACGGAAAAGGTTGTGGACTTTGCCGGCATTAAAAACTTAAAACGGTCTTTGGAAAATGAAGCGCTTTTGGAAGCCCTGGAACAGCTTTTAAATGAAATGAAAGACAAACATTCTTTGGTTGTGCCGGTGAGGAACAAACTTGAAAATTGATCTGCCGGCTTTTAGTCCGGAGGCCTTTTTTGAATTTGAAGCGGTCCCCTGCAAGCCCAGGAGCTGGGAGCCGCCTTTGCCATTGCTAGCCCCTGGATAGAAAAAGACAAGTTTTTTTTGGGCTGGAATGAGAAGGGCCTTCGAATCAAGTTTCAGGTTGCAGCGCCGGTGCAAAAAGTGTTTTTTCCAGCTTGGCGGCGCGGCGACAGTCTGGAGTTTTTTTTCTCTTCGCGCAGCGAGAAGAGCCCTTATTTAACCAAATATCACCACCACTTTGTTTTTTTTCCGGAAAAAGTCGAGGGCGTTTTGGCCAAAGAGGTGACCCGTTTTCATTTTAACGATCTGCACGAACTGGCCGATCCCAAAGAGCTTTTCGTTACTGTGGAAAACCGGCCGCAAGGGTACATTCTGGAAGCTTTTTTGCCGGCAAAAGTGCTTTTCGGCTATAATCCGGAGCATTTTTCTAAAGTCGGCTTCAGCTATCAGATCAACCGCTTCCGCTCAGCTTCCACAGCTTTTAGCGTAAGAGCGGGGGAGTATGCTTTGGAAAAGCACCCGGCTCTTTGGTCCTTTCTGGTTTTAAAAAAGTAGCCGTTTTAAAATTTCTTCTTCGATGTAATTTCTTTTCCTGGATTCGTAAAATAGTTATCTTTCAGAGGTTCGGCTGCGATTTTTTTTAAACCGGATGTTAAATTAATCGCGACTAAAGCAATATGTATGGCTGTTGGTCATGTGAAGCGCCTCGATGGATTTTTGCTTAAAAAGCACTTTAAAGAAAATTGGCCGCGGGCTTGCATAGTTTTTTTTTGCTTGTTTTTGTTCTTGGCCTGTTGCTAGAGTATTAGTTTATTTATTTTAAGGAGTTGGCGATGGAAAATACCAAAAATACCGGCAAGGCCGGCAAGTTTGAAAACGAAAGCTATCGGATTTCGATTCTGGCGCGCAATTTGTCAATGACTCCCGCCATCGAGCAGCATGTTTTGAGCAAACTCTCCAAGCTGGAGCATTTTGCCGATCACATTATTGATATTAACGTAACCCTCGAGCTGCAAAGGGGAAACCAGACTGCCTCGATCCTGATGAAGTTTTTGCATTTTCAGATCAAGGTTTCGGCCTCTACCAGCGATCTTTATACGGCGATTGACAAGGCGGTGGAAAAGCTGGTCAAGCTGATTAAAAAATATAAAACTAAGCTGCAGTCTTACCGGCTGAAAGAGCAAAGGGAAGCGGCCATTAAGGTAAAAGTGGTGGAAAGGCCTTCGACTTTAGAAGAGATCAACGATCAGATTGATGAAGAGAACTTAAAGCAAGAAGAGGCCCTTTATAAGCTGCATAAGGTGGTAAAAACTGAGGCTCTGCCTTTAAAAATGCTCAAAGAAGAAGAAGCAATTATGAAGCTGGAGCTTGCAGGCGATGATTTTTTAATTTACCGTTCGGAAGAAGATCAGCTTTTAAAGGTAATCTACCGGCGCAAAGACGGGGATTTGGGAATTATTCAAATTGAATCAGCTGTTTGATCCGGTCCGTCTAAAAAAGCTGGCCTTGCTTCCCGAAGAAGTGGTGCGCCAGAAACTGATTTTGCAGATGACCTTGAACTTGGGCTATCCCAAGGGCCTGATTGCGGTGGAAAAAGAGCTGGAGTCCCTGCCCCATTTAGAAGGAAAAAAAATTCCGCTGAGAAGGGCGGATCTTTTGGTTTTTGCCAAAAACCTGCATCCTCTTTATCCGCTTTATCCTTTGTTAATTGTAGAATGTAAAAAGGACCGGCTGTCCGATGGCGCCCTCCGGCAGGCTCTGGGCTATAACTATTATGTTAAAGCCTATTTTGTAGCGGTTGCCGGAAAAGACGAGGTCCGTTTGGCTTTTCAAAATCAAAGTGGCAAACAGCAGGTGCTTGATTTTTTGCCAAGTTATGCGGCTTTGGTCGAGGCCGTCAAAAAACCAAAATGATCCGCCCCGCAAGCTATGTGGAATTCGCTCGAGATATCTTCACTAGTGTTTTTAAGAAAATTTTCCATCTTATTACCGCTTCAGATTGAAGAGTTTATCAAATCATTAAATTTCCTATAACCTATCGTCCTCTCCTTGAGAAGATCCGATAAGAATATCAGAGTGAGCAATGGGAATTGTTTTATTATTAAAATTTTCTTTTGAAATAACCGGTTTTCCACTTTCTATTTCCAATTTTTTTCTCGCTTCGCCTGCAATATTACCGCCTGTTTTGGCTGCAGCACTATTTTCTGTAAATCCTTGAGCATTTTTATTTACTAAGGTGGACCCATTGGGTTGGACAACTTTTTAGGCTAAACTTGTTTGCCTCTTCGGGCATTGCAAGGCTTTATCGGCTAGCTTTTATCACTGCTTCAACTGTCTTTAAAAACACCTTGCTATACTCAGATTTAGAAGAGCAAAACGACTTTCTCTTTCTGCTCTAAAGTCAAACAAACACATTACTGATATCGTCTTTGACGCTTCCGGATTAAAGGTATATGGGGAAGGCAAATGGAAAGTGATGACGCATGGCTTTTCCAAGAGAAGAAAAATGTAAAAAAAAGGCTAGCACTTTTCTTAAGCAAAAGATTCAAACTTTTCTAAAAGACTAGTTTGGTCTTTTGCTTCTAAAATTTTTACGTGCAACTTTAGTTTAACGCAACGGCTAAAAAGCCCAAGCCTTTTTTCGCCTGCTTTTGTATGATCTTGCTTAAGCGGCTAAAAAAGTTACGGTTGTTTTTATGGTTGCAGGTGCTTTTGAGAAAAACTTGGCGCTTTTGGTAGAAAAAAACCGCTTTTTTTCTTTTTTCGCTTCGGCTTTGCGGGAAGCAAAAGAAAGCTTTTTTCTTTCCGGTTTTCCTTTTGCTTTAGAAAGAAAGTGTCCGGATAAGCTGAAACAAAAAAAAGTACTTTTCTTGTTTGGCCTCAGGCGTTTGGCCCAATACCCTTTTTTACTGTGCTGGCTGAAAGCAAAAAAAAAGCCTCAGTTGATCTGTTTTGAAACTGAGCTGGCGGATTTGGGCGCTTTTTTAAAAGAGCCCCGATCGGCGCTTTTTTTAAAGCAAAACAACTTTGAAATTCATTTTTTAGCTTCTAAAGCGGAAGGAGATCTGAGCTGCAGGCGAGCGCTCATCGACAGCCTGGCCCGGCGCTTTTTTTCCGAACCATTGGAATTTTTAGGCTCCCGGGAGCCGTTTTTTTTAGCTTTGCGCTCTGATCTGGAAGAAGCCTTGGTTTACCATGCGGCTTATTTCTATGATTATCTGGCTTTTTCCGGACTTTTGGAAAACCTTTGGCATAATTTTCAAAAACTGCCGGCTTTTTTTGAGATTGGCAGATGGCGGGGGGCTTTTCGGGGCTGTCCGGCCCTGGTTGTGGGCGCCGGACCTTCTTTAGAAAGGGAAAAAGGCCATTTAAAAAAACTGAAAAAAAGGGCGCTGGTGATTGCCGGCGGCTCAGCCCTGCCAGTTTTAGACGGTTTTGGCCTGAAGCCCCATTTGGGCGTGGCAATTGATCCAAACGAGCGGGAAAGCCGGAGGCTGGAAAAAGTGGCCGATAAGCAGTTTCCCCTGCTTTTTTTACCGCGGCTCCACAAGGAGGTCTTGAAAACTTTTCCCGGCCCTTTCGGCTATTTAAAAAGCCACAGCGGCCCTTTGGTTGGCTGGCTGGAGCAAAAAGCCGGCTTGAGGGGAAGGAACATCGACCAGACTTTGGGAAGGGGGGCTTTTTCAGTTGCCCTGCTTTCTCTGGCTCTGGCCCATTTTTTAGGCTGCAATCCGATCATCCTTTGCGGCCTGGACTTGGCCTATTCGGGGAAAAGGCGCTATGCCGGCGAGGGTGGTTTTGCAACCGGTCTGGATCAGCGGGATTTGGGCGACCGGCTTTTTTTTGAAAAAGATAAACGGGGCCGAAAAGTTACGACCCTGATGCGGTTTATTTTGGAACGACAGGCGCTTTTGGATTTTGCTTGCAAGCAAAAAAAAACGCGGCTGATCGACGCCAGCTGTCTGGGCCTGAAGCTAAACCCGCTTGAGAGCGCCTCTTTAAAAGATCTGCTGAAAACCACTTTAAAACGGAATTTTGCTTTTGAAGCCAAAATCAAAAAGCTGGTTTTGCCAAGCCGGGTTGATTCCGGAAAAGCAAAGCTCAAGCTTGGAGCGGCCTGGCGGAAGCTGTACTGTTCGCTCAAAAAAACGGAAAAGCTCATCGACGGCATCCTGGCGGAAATCCGGTCCGGAAGAACCGGGGGGCCGCTTTTAAAGGTGCTGTTCTGGGATT
>JBAZHS010000035.1:0-10325 GCA_041652275.1 Parachlamydiales bacterium | reverse complement strand
CCAAGACAGCTTTAAAAAAACCCGCCAGCTTTTTTCTTTGGAATCCCAACTGCAAAAAAAATTCTGGCGGCCGCTTTTTGACTGGGGCCGTCTGAGCGCCGCTTTTGAGCACCATGACGGCACGCTCAAAAGGACCAAACTTTTGAAAAATAACCAAAGCTGTAATTTCGGCACGCTTTATCTCGGCGACGGAGCGCTGGCGCCCTCCAACCAGCTTTGGCCGATCCAGGCCTATTTAAGCCAGCACTTTGCCAAAGCACTCGGCAAAGTACAGTTTTTCTGGCTGGTCGAGGTCTTTGAAGACCAGGTTATTTACCAGGCTATTTCCGAAACAGGAGAAATTTTAGATGGATTTACCCAGCAAATTAAACTTTAACTTAACTAGTATCAACCGGCAAACCGCCCCGGCCATTTTTCTGGCCCTGGCCGCCGCCGGCCTTTTCTTCGCCAAAGACTTCAGCTACCTTTGGCTTTTGCCCCTTTTCCCCCTACTTTCCAAACAGCGCTCCCAGCTTTGGCCTCTGGCACTCTTTGCCCTGATGCCGACGGTTTTAGACCAAACCGCCATTTTATTTAATTCCACTTATAGCTACCCTTTTTTACATCTGTTTTTACCGCTTGTGGCCCTCTGGCCGTTTTGGAAAAAACTGCCGCCTGTCGGCTCTTTCAAGTTAAAAAAACCCGCTTTTCAAGACCTGGTTTTAATGCTCGGCATTACCCTGGCCTCGCTTTTCGGCCTCTACCTTTGGCAGCAGCAGAACAGCTATAGCTGGCAGCTTTCAGGCTCTTTCAGGCTCCTGCCGCGCCTGGTGCCGCTTCTGGCCCTGGTCAATGGTTTTTTAGAAGAGCTTTCCTTCCGCGGCGTTATCCAGGGCCTCTTAAACAGGCTCGCCGGCGTTTTTTGGCTAGCCAACGGACTGCAGGCGCTTTGGTTCGGCGCCATGCACTTTCAAAACGGCTTTCCCTCCGGTTGGAGCGGTTTCGGCCTTTGCACGGCTTATGCCCTAGCCCTGGGCTATGTCAGAAAAAAAACCGGAAGCCTGGCTTACTGCATAATAATGCATTTTGCGGCCGACCTGCTGGTCTTTTATTTTTTAGTGAGCAGCTAGTGTTTGCCTATAAGCGGCAGTTTTTTCTAGCTCAAGCCAGAAGCATTCCACCACCATTGATAAAAAGAATAGGTTTTTTCGCTTTTTTCAGTTAAAATCAACTTCAACTTTTACTTTTAAAAACAACCAAACTAAAAAATATGTCCGATTCCAATTTAACCTGCGGGATTGTCGGCCTGCCGAATGTCGGCAAGTCCACCCTTTTTAAGGCCATCACCAAAAAACAGGTGCCGATCGAAAACTACCCTTTTTGCACAATAGAACCAAACATCGGCACAGTGGCCCTCAAAGACCCCCGCCTGGAAGAGCTGGCTAAAATCTATCACAGCCAAAAGATCGTCTACGCCACCGTGGCTTTTATCGACATCGCCGGGCTGGTCAAAGGCGCTTCCAAAGGCGAGGGCCTTGGCAACCAGTTTCTTTCCAACATCCGGCAAGCCGACGCCATCATCCATGTCGTGCGCTGCTTCGAAAGCGACAAGATCATCCATGTCTCCGGCTCGATTGATCCTGTCAAGGATGCTGAAATCATCAACCTGGAGCTGATTTTGGCCGACTTGCAAACCGCCGAAAGCATGCGCGGCAAGCTGGAAAAAAAAGCCAAAAGCGGCGATGAAGAAGCCCTTCTGGAGCTTGACCTGATCAAAAAAGCCATCGCCCACTTAAATTCCGGACGGAAACTCTCCACTTTAGAGCTGACCAAAGAAGAGGCCGGCAAACTGAAAAACGGCAATTTCCTCAGTGCCAAAAAAATGCTTTATGTAGCCAATGTCTCGGAAAAAGACCTGCCCTCCCTGGAAAATGAGCATGTAAAAAAGCTGCGCTTTTTTGCCCAAAAAGAAAATAGCGAAGTCCTTGCTGTGGCAGCCAAAATTGAAGAAGAGATCGCCGAACTTAACGAAGAAGAGGCCGCCGGCTTTCTTCAAAGCCTGGGGCTGAAAGAATCGGGCCTGAACCGGCTGGCCAAGGCTGCCTTCAAACTGCTGGACTTGATCGCTTTTTTAACTGCAGGAGAGCTCGAGGCCAGAGCCTGGACCATCAAAAAGGGCACAACCGCCGAAGAAGCCGCCGGCAAAATCCACAGCGATATTGAAAAAGGCTTTATCCGCGCAGAAGTTGTTTCCTATAATGACATGATCAAGTATAACGGAAGGATAGGGGCGAAAGAGGCGGGGCTGGCCAGGTCCGAAGGGCGCCATTATGTTGTACGCGATGATGATGTGATTCTTTTTTTCCACTCTTAAGCCTACCTTTGCTTTGAAAAAACGCTTTTGCTTTGAAAGGCCATGGGCGAAAAAACCGAGAAAGCCACACCGAAAAAACTGCGCGACGCCAGAAAAAAGGGCCAGGTCGCCAAAATCCAGGACCTGCCGTCAGCCATTACTTTTGTTACCGCCATCATGGGCACTTTAATGGCCGCTTCGTTTCTTTTCAAGCACCTGGGCGGCTATATCCTCAAAACCTTCCACTCCATCAGCGGCCAGATCGACATGATGCACAAAGCCGGAGGCTACCTGACCGAAGCCATCGAGGTTATTGCCATCTGCAGCCTGCCGATCATGGTCGTCGTCTCTTTGGTGGGCATCATCGTAAGTTTTTTAGTCGTCGGCCCGGTCTTTTCGTTTGAAGCCATGAAATTCCAATTTAAAAGGCTTAATCCGATCGAGGGCATCAAACAGAAATTCAAGGTCAAGGTTTTAGTCGACCTTTTAAAATCCATTGCCAAAATCTCCGGAGCTGCCTTAATCATTTACCTCATTATCCGCCGCACCCTACCAGAAGTGGTGCAGACCTCGTCAATCCCGATTGAAGAAAGCGCGGATCTTTTCGGAACATTTTTAAAACAATCGGCCATCCAGGTCGGCATTTTTTTTCTTATCATCGCCCTGTTCGACCTCGCTTTCCAAAAACGTACTTTCGCCAAAGAAATGATGATGGAAAAATTCGAGATCCGGCAGGAATACCGCGATACCGAGGGCGACCCCCACATTAAAGGTCGCCGCCGGGAAATGTTCCGCGAAATTGCCTATACCGAAGGGCCGAGGGCCGCCCGGCGGGCCAAGGCCGTCGTAATCAACCCCACCCACATCGCCGTGGCCGTCGGCTACGAACAAAACCGCGAGAAAGTACCGGTGATCCTGACCATGGGCATCGGCAAAATGGCCGAACAAATAATAGGAGTTGCAAATCAAGCCAATATTCCTATAATGAGGAATGTGGACTTGGCCCGCACTCTTTTTGCCAAAGGCAAAATCGGCGATTTTATTCCGCTTGAGACCTATAAAGCGATTGCCGAAATTTTAAAGTGGCTGGAAACTCTGGAAAAAAGAACCAAAGAAGGCGTGGCCTGGGAGTTGCCAAAATGAACAACCTGCTAGTTAAAATTGCCCGTTTCTTGGGCGGCGAGCAGACGCTTAAAACCATTTCCAGGTCCTCGGATCTGATTTTAGCTTTTTTTGTGATCTGCGTCATTATGATGCTGATCTTTCCGGTGCCGCCCAATGTCATCGATATTTTAATCGCCTTCAACCTGACCGTCTCGATCTGCATCCTTTTTGTGGCCATTTACATTCAAAGGGCCGTCCAGCTGACCATCTTCCCCTCCCTGCTTTTGCTGACCACCCTTTACCGCATGGGCGTCAACATCTCTTCCACCCGCCAGATCCTCCTGCACGCCAACGCCGGCCATGTGATCCAGGCCTTCGGCAACTTCGTCGTCGGCGGCAACTATGTTGTCGGCGGCGTGGTCTTTTTAATTATTACGATCGTCCAGTTCATTGTCGTCACCAAAGGCGCGGAACGGGTGGCCGAAGTCGCCGCCAGGTTTACCCTCGACGCCATGCCCGGCAAGCAGATGAGCATCGATGCCGACCTCAGATCCGGGATTATCGACACCAACCAGGCCAGAGAAGCCCGGCTGATGCTGAGCAAAGAATCCCAGCTTTATGGAGCCATGGACGGCGCCATGAAATTCGTCAAAGGCGATGCCATCGCCGGCATCGTAATTGCCGTGATCAACATCATCGGCGGCTTGATCATCGGCGTCATGATGCACGGCATGACCATGGGCCAGGCGGCCAAAACCTACGCCCTTCTGTCCATCGGCGACGGCCTGGTCACCCAGATCCCCTCTTTAATGATTGCTTTGACAGCCGGCATGGTCACCACCCGCGTCTCCTCAGACAAAAAAGACGACCACCTCGGCAAAGAAATTTCCGAGCAGATCTTAAAACAGCCCAAAGCCCTGCTGATTGCAGCGGCCGTGCTCTTTTTAATGGCCGCCATCCCCGGCTTTCCGCCAATTCCCTTTTTGGCCCTTTCCCTCGGCATGGGAGGGCTCGGCTTTGTGCTCTGGCAGACGGCCAGGAGCTCGGCCGTCAGAGCCGCCGCCGGGCTGGCCCCGGCCGAAGATGCGGAAGAAGGCCACCTGACCGTCAGCGGGGGCAAAGAAGACTATGCTCTGACCCTGCCGGTGATGATCGAAGCGGGAAAAGTTATTTCCGAAGTCTTTAAAAAAGACCGTCAGGGAGTCAACTTCGTCAATAACATGATCCCCAAAATGCGCCACGCCCTCTACCAGGAGCTCGGCGTCCGCTTCCCCGGAGTGCATGTGCGCACCGATTCGAGTTTTTTAGAAGAAGATGAGTACGGCATCTTTTTAAACGAAGTGCCGGTCCTGCGCGGCAAAGTCTTGAAAGACTACCTGCTCACAGCGGAAAACGAAGCCAATTTAAAACAATACAACTTAAGTTTCGCCGCTTTAAAAACCAACGCCGACCTACCGGCTTTATGGGTGCCGGAAAAAGAAAAACCGCTGCTGGACCGGACCAAAATCAACTACTGGACGCCCCTTGAGGTCATGGTCCTTCATCTTTCCAAGTTCTACCGTAAAAACGCCGCTGAGTTTATCGGCCTGCAGGAAGTTCGGGCCATTTTAGAATTTGTCGAGCGCTCCTATCCCGACCTGATCAAAGAAATCACCCGCTTAATCCCCCTGCAAAAACTAACCGAGATCTTCAAGCGCCTTGTGCAAGAGCAGATCTCGATCAAAGACCTGCGCACGATTTTAGAAGCGCTTTCCGAATGGGCGCAAACGGAAAAAGACACCGTGCTTTTAACCGAATACATCCGCTCTTCTTTAAAACGCTATATCAGCTACAAGTACTCACAGGGCAAAACCACCCTTGCCGTTTATCTGCTCGACCCGGAAATCGAAGACATGGTCAGGGCAGCCATCAAGCAGACCTCCGCCGGCTCCTATCTGGCCCTGGACCCCGACTCGATCCAGATGATCATGCGCTCGATGCGCTCGATCATCACCCCTACTCCCGAAGGCGGTCAAAAACCGGTGCTTTTAACGGCCATCGACGTCCGCCGCTTCGTGAAAAAGCTGATTGAAAACGAGTATCCGGAAATGCCGGTCATCTCGTATCAGGAAGTGGTTCCGGAAATTAAAATTCAGCCCCTGGGACGCATCCAGCTGACTTAAAAAAGCCTATGACCAACATCAACCCCTCCACTCCCCCGCCCATCGGATCTCCCGGACAAATCGGCGGCTCTAATTTAGCTTCAGCCAAGTCCGGCAATATCCCGATCCAGCAGGTGGCGACCATCATCAACCTCAAACAACCGGTCGACGACGAAATGACCGGTCTTTTTGCTTCCGCCCGCTTCCGCAACATCGACGAGCTGAAAAAGAAAACCGAGGAAAAGGGCAGGATCAAAGGCAAAGGCTCCGCCGGCGAACAACTCGAAGAAGAACAGCTCAACACCATCGAAGAAGCTGGCCTGATTGAAGACCAGGCCAAAGACCTGGCTAAAAAAAACGATGAGTTCAAAGTTTCAGACCTAATCATCCTGTACAACAGCCTCAAAGAAGAAGATACGGCCAATGAAATCTTAAAAAAAGTCCTGGGCTTCTACCCTGATCCGACGCTGGCCGACGAAGCTCTGGAATTTCTGGGACAGATCAAACGGGGCGCTTTGCAAAACAAGATTAAAGAAGCGCAAAAAAAATTAAACGACACAAGCAAACGGGAAGTGGTTGCCGGCAAAAATATCCAAGCGCCGGTCCAGGCCTATGCGCCCAAGCTCTCCCAGCCCCCTTCCGCCCTGCGGGACCTTTACCGCGAAATTATCGGCAAAGAAAGGACCGCGAACCAGCTCTTCGACGACCTGTTCCAGCATTTCCCCTTCGAGCATCTGGTCTTTGTTTTTGCTTTTCTTTTTGACGCCCTGGGCACCGACCTAAACGCCGCCGGCCCCTCCGTTCCCAAGGCCCAGCTCTATAAACTGGTCAAAGACGTTAAAAACATGCAGGCCATTCTCGGCGTCTATCGCTATTTCAAAAGCTGTTTGCGCTCGATCAAAAACGAATTCAAAAAATATGCCCTGGCCCTACCGAACAATTTTGAAAAATTCTTCGAGAACCTTTCTCAGGCCTATTTAAAACTGCTGGATAAAAAATACCTTGGTCCGAACGATCTGATGATGCTGACCTCCGGCCTTGGCCTAAAAAGCCCCAACGCACGCAAAACCATTTTAACCGCCATGCGCGAAGCCACCCGCCAAACTTCTTTGGAGCTTTATGGCAACTCCAACCAAAGAAGGCAAGAAGTGCTTAATGCCTTTATGAAAGCTTTGGAAACCCTCGAAAAGCCCAAAAAAGAGGAGAAGGCATGACCCGGATCGATGCTCTGGCCCAAGAGCTCGGCTCTCTTTTGAACCTGCCCTTTTTTTTAGAAACCGGCGGCTCTTACACTTACCAGATCAACCATGATTTTTTAGTACAGCTGGAAGAAGACCCCGCCGGCCTACTTTTTCTCGGCTCTTTTCTGGTTTCTCTTCCGGTCGGCAAATTCCGGGAAAATGTCCTGGCCTCCGCCATGAAGGCTAACTATCTTTTAAACGAGCCCTCATTTTTTGCTTTCAATGAAAAGCAAGAAAAGCTGGTTTTATACCAGTCCTTCGATTTCAGCCGGATCAGCGCCGAGAAACTCTTGGAAGCCTTTTCTTTATTTGTTGAAAAAGCGCTGAAATGGAAAGAAGCCATCGATAAAGGGCAAAACGGGCCCTTTGATTTTTTACAAAAAATTGCAACCACCAAATAATTATGGACCAATTAAAAAAACACCTGCTCGGCTCCCTCACTTCCCGCCACTGGGAAACCATCGGCATCCGGCCGCACCACGGGATCTGCATCCCGCTTTTTTCCCTTCACAGCCAAAACAGCTCGGGCATCGGCGAGTTTACCGACCTGCCCCTTTTAATTGACTGGTGTCAGAAGGTCGGTTTCGATGTCATCCAGCTGCTGCCTTTAAACGAATGCCACGCTAATGACGCCAGCCCCTATAATGCGCTTTCCTCCTGTGCTTTGGACTTTGTTTACCTTGGCCTCAAAGAGCTGCCTTATGTACAGGAAGACCAGGAAACCGCCGCCCTTTTAAAAACTTTCGACAAATACAAAAACTATCCCCGGATCAACTACGACGAGATCAGGAAAGACAAACTGGATTTTTTAACAAAATATACGGACAAATTTTTCGAACGCTTTGAAAAAACCGAGGCTTTTACCAAATTCATCCGCCAAAACAATTGGGTCAAAGAATATGCCGCCTACAAGATCTTAAAACAAATCCACAAGCTCAAGTCCTGGAAAGAGTGGCCGGCGGAAATAAATTTAGACGAACTCTTCCATAAACATAAAAACGATTTGCATTTTTACTGCTTAATCCAGTTTTTAGCTTACCTGCAAATGGCCAAGGTCAAAACCTATGCCAGCGAAAAAGGCGTGCTCTTAAAAGGCGATGTGCCCCTTTCGATCAATCCTGACAGCGTGGATGTCTATTTCCACCGCGACGTTTTTGATCTGAACTATGTGATCGGCATTCCGCCGGACGATTTTAACCTTTACGGCGACAAATGGGGCTTTTATCTTTTCAACTGGCAAAAGCTCAAAGAAAGCAATTTCAGCTGGTGGAAAACCCGGCTTTCCGTACTTTCCAACCTCTACCACATGTACCGGGTCGACCACGCGGTCGGCTTTTTTCGGGTCTGGGCCATCCCGCCCCATGAAAAGCCCTCTTTCGGCCAGTTCCTGCCCAAAGACCAGCATACCTGGGAAAACCTGGGCCGGGAGAATCTGCGCATGCTGATCGACTCTTCCGCCCTTTTGCCTTTAGCGGAAGATCTGGGCTTTATTCCTTCCTTTGTCTACGGTGTTTTAAGGGACCTCGGCATCTGCGGCACCAAAGTCCTGCGCTGGGAGCAAAAGCCGCTCAAAGAATTTGAGCCCATTTCGATTACCACCGTTTCCACCCATGACACGGAAACCCTCCGCCAGTGGTGGAAAAGGACCAACAGCGAAGCTCCGCGCTTCGCCGCCAGCTGGGGCCTCAAGTACGACGGCCTTTTAACCCCCGAGATCAGAAAAAAGATCCTCAAGGACGCCCACCATTCGCGCTCTTTGTTCCACATCAACCTCCTGCCGGAATATCTGGCCTTTTTCGACGAGCTGGTCCACCCTAATCCGGACGATGAAAGGATCAACACCCCCGGCACCGTTTCAACCTTAAACTGGAGCTACCGCTTAAAACAGCCCTTGGAGCAAATGACCGCCCATGCCGGACTAATTGACCTAATCCGGGAGATTTTAAAAACGCCGTAATAAAAATACGCAAGGTTTTAGCTTCAAGCCGCCGCGCTTTTAATGTTTTAAAAACCATCCGGCTTGGGCTCTTTAGCAAAGAACCAGCTTGAGCGGCCAATAAAACAGATGGGAAAAACAAAAGAAAATGGAGCAGCGTTTTCTCCTCCTCTAAAGGGACGGGCTTCCACGCTGGCAATCGGATGATCAGAAAAACTTTTTTTTCCCGTTTCAGCCCCCTTTTTTTCAGCCATTTTTTTTGCTTTTTCAGTTTTTTTGTCCTAAACTCCCTGGCTTACGAAACCTCTTTAAGCGCTCTTTACAAGTCTTTGGACCCAAAATCAATCGCCAAACAGCTGGCTTTTTTTGAGCTCTATCCAAAAACGGAAGAAGGCCAGCAAGCTCTCAAAACCGCTTTTTTCCTTCTTAAAGAAACCGACGAAAAAAAACTCAGCCTGCCTAAGCTCGACCCCTCTTTTTTAATCCGGATCATCAATTCCACTCCGGCGGCTTCCAATTTAGACCTGAAAGAAGAAGAGCTGCTTTTCATTGAAAAAATTTCCCGCTCTCTTTCCAACCGCAAACTCAAAACCTTCAAAGCGACGGAAGAAAAGTCTTTCTGGGAAGCTTCCCCGGAAGAGCTGGATTTGGCCCGGGGACTTCTCATCGCCCAAATCGGCTCGACCCCTGAAGATTTAAAAAAGATCCGGCTTTACGAAGCGACCCTGGATCTGATGGCCCTGCAAATCAAGGCCAAACTCCCCGAAAAGCCCCGGCCCCTGGAAAAAATCAGGGCCATCTCGGATTTTATTTTTTTTGAAATGGGCTTTGCCTTCCCGCCCCACTCCAGCTTTTCCGAAAAGATCGATTCCTTTACCTACCTGCCCTCGGTCATCGATTCCAAAAAAGGGGTCTGCCTGGGCATTTCCATCCTTTATCTGGCCCTGGCCCAGCGCCTGGACCTGCCGCTTGAGGCCGTCACCCCCCCGGGCCACATTTTTCTTCGCTACAAAGAGCCGCAAGCAGAAGAGCTCAACATCGAAACCACCATGCGCGGCGTGCATATTCCCACAGAAGAATATCTGGGCATCGAGCTCAAAAAGCTGCCGCTCAAAAGCCTCAAGGCGGTAATCGGCATGGCTTTTGTCAACGAAGCCTCGCTTTTTTTAAAAGACAAAAAATTCCACCAGGCTGCAGCCCTTTACCAAAAAGCCCAAAAATATCTGCCGGAAGACCCGCTGATCCAAGAGCTGCTCGGCTTTTGCTACCTGCTGACAAAAAAGGAAAAAAAAGGCCTCCAGCTTTTAAAACAGGTCGCTCTCTTTCCGGACGAAGACAAGCTGGCGCCAAACAACCTGGTTCTGGATGTTTTAGAAAAAAGGATCGATAAAAAGGGCCTTTCCGAATTCTTCGTCCCTTATGAAGACAACATTAAAGCCCTCAGCTACAAAAAACAAAAGCTGGAAAAACACCTGAAAAAACATCCCCGTTTCAAAGCCGGGCTGATGCTTTTGGCCTCAATCAATTTTGAAATGGGCCGGCACCGGGAAGCCTACCTTGTGCTGGAGCAA
>JBAZHS010000034.1:0-10462 GCA_041652275.1 Parachlamydiales bacterium | reverse complement strand
AAAGATCCGCCTGATAATAAGCTTCCAAAACCGAAACCCGCATGAGCAAATAATACATAAAAGCATGTCCTGTTTAAAAGAATTATATATACTTGTAAAATAAAGCCCGCTTTTCTTGCCATCAATAAATTTATTTGCCATTCTATGTGATAGGTGATTTTTATGATAAATTTTATTGATTCCCATGCCCATCTGGGCGACGATAAACTTTTTTCCGGCTTTTCTTCTGTGGTCTTCAGGGCAAAAAAAGCCGGCGTCTTTCCAATCATTAATGTCTGCACTGATGCTTTAAGCCTGCTCCGGGGCCGGGAAATCAAAAAAAAATATCCCGAAATTTGTTTGGCCGCCGCCATCCCTCCCCATGACGCCGACAGTGAAAACACTTTTTGGCCGGAACTCAGAAAGGCTGCCGAAAACCGGGAACTGGCCGCCATCGGCGAAACCGGTTTAGATTACTGCTACCACCAAAAATCCCGGGAAAAACAAAAAGTGCTTTTTCAAAAACATCTGGCCCTGGCCCGGGAATATGCCCTGCCCCTGATCTTCCATGTGCGCGAAGCCTTCGGTGATTTTTTCTCCCTTCTGCCCCCTCCCCCCCCTCAGGGCGTTTTCCACTGTTTCACCGGCAATCTGCAGGAAGCCCAAAAAGCCCTGGAGCTGGGTTTTTATCTGTCTTTCAGCGGAATTCTGACTTTTCCCAAAAGCACTGCTTTGCAGCAGGTCGCCCAAAAAACCCCCTTGGACAAAATCCTTTTGGAAACAGACGCTCCCTATCTGGCCCCGCAAAGCCAAAGGGGCCAGGCCAATGAACCGGCCTTTTTAATTGAAACCGCCCAAAAACTGGCTTTTTTAAAAGAACTTTCTTTGGAAGAAGTAGCAAAAACAACCGCTTCCAATACCAAAAAGCTCTTTGGCCTACCCTTCTGAAAAACTGCTTTTCCTGGATAAAATTAGCCGTTTTTAATTTTCGCACCTTTTGAAAGGCTCTTTTAATTTTCTGCCAGTTAAAAAATGTTGAAAAGTGCTTGCAAAAATTAAAAAGATCAATTGCATCTTTCCTTTAAACTTTCCGGAAATTCTTTCAAAAAGCAGGCGAGCTGCCTAGCGCTTTTTTTCCTCGCCCCTTTCGAAATAAGAAATTGCCACCGAGCCGTCTTCGGCATACTTCTTTTTTGAACCATGCAAAAGGTCTTGCTGGAACTCCTGTTCCAAATAGGGCTTGCCGCTGGGATAATATTTAACCATCAGGCCTTCTCTAAGGCCCTCCTTGTAGCCGGCCTTAAAAATCAAATGGCCCGCTTCATCATAGTAAAAACAAATCCCTTCCAGCTTGTCCTCTTTGTAGCAGTTCAAAGCCGCCTTCTTTCCGTTCGGGTGGAAGGTCAGCTCTTCGCCTTCTTTTTTTCCCTGGCGGTAACTGGTCTTGGAAAGAACGCCTTTTTCGCCGTACCGGATCAAAACACCCTCACGCCGGTTGTTCTTATAGCTGCCTTCCAGCTCTTTTTGCTTGGACGGCAAAAAAGCGCTGAAAGGGCCTTCTTTTAAATTGTTTTTGTAGGTGATAAAAAGCTCCCTTCCGTTCTTGTCCTTTTGAAAAAAGGGCCCGTCAAGCCGGCCGTTTTTATAAAAGGCCTGCTCTAAAAGCTCGCCCTGCCGATCAAAAAAAACCGCGGTTTTTTCCATCCGGCCGTGCTGCAGGAAAAACTCCTTTTCCTTTTTTCCGTTCTCGTAAAACGAGCGCTGCCAGCCATGGAGCTTGCTATCCTTATCGTAGACAAAAAGGCTTTTCAGCTGTGCTTTGCTTTCCTGAAAAGGATAGAATTCGCGCTGCTCGCCGATGGGCTTGCCCTTTTTAAAGTTCCGAATAAAATGAACCCTGCCGTCGGCAAAATAGCCCTTGGCCTCTTTTTCCAGAAGGTCATTTTGAAAAAAAAGCAGTTTTTCCAGTTGGCCGTTTTCATAAAACCATTTCTGCAAGCCCGTTTTTTTGCCGTTTTGAAAAGCCAGGCTCTCTTTTAGCCGGCCGCTTAAATAAAAACTTTTCACTTCCCCTTCAAGCCGCCCTTCCAAATTATAACGGGCGGAAAAAAGCAGCTGCCCCGTTTCATCCCATCTTTTCTCGGCTCCCGCTTTTTGGCCTTCTTTGAATTCCGTCAGCTCCTGGGGTTTGCCGCTTAAATAAAAGCGCTCGATGGGGCCGTCGAACTCCCCTTTTTTATAAGCGCCCCGCATTTCAAGCTGGCCATTTTCATAAAAAAGTACAAAAGGGCCCTCTTTAAGATCGTTCTGGTAGCAAAGCCGGACCTTGAGCTGGCCGTTTTCAAAATACTCTTTCTGCTCTCCTTCCAAACGGCCGTCTTGGTAATGCAGCTCGTTTTTCAGCTGGCCATTGGCAAACCATTCCTTATAAGAGCCGCTCAGCCGCCCCTGGACAATTAAATACTGACGGACTTTTTCGCCTTTTTCACTGTATTCCGTCAAAGGCTCTGAAAGATCACCCCTTTCGTTAAACTCAACCTGATAGACCATCCGGCCGTTTTCATATTTGCGGAAATGGCACCCGACCGGCAGGTTCCCTTTAAATTCCCCTTCGCCCAAAAGCTGGCCACTTTCCGAAAAAAACTGCTCCCGGCCCTCTTTTTTGCCCGCTTGATAAACAACCCGGTAAGCCAGCCGTCCCGGAAAATAGAATTTCTCATGTGCGCCCTCGGGCTGCCCCCGGCGGTAGTTCAGGCGTTCAACCAGCTCTTCTTTTTCGTTAAAAACCTGCAAGGCCGCTTCTTCGGAATCCAAAAGCCCGTCGGCGTAAAGCCGCCGGACCCGGATTTTGCCGTTGGCATGAAATTCCAGGCTCTCGCCGTGCAGCCGGCCTCCCTGAAACAGGCTCCTGGCCAAATAAACCCCTTCTTCCGAATAAAGCCGTTTTTCTTGCAAATCACCTTTCTGGTAAAAAGCCTCTTCTCTGGTTTTTCCATTTTCATAAAAAAGCCTGGCCCGGCCATCCAGCCGGTTCTGAGAGTAAAAAAATTCCCCCTGCAGTTTGCCGCTGGGATAAAAAATTTTGCTCTCTCCTTCCAGCAGCCCTGCTCTGTAAGAAGCGATTTTGGCGATCTTGCCGTCTTCGAACAAATCCAACGCGGTTCCGTGGGGCACCGCCGTTTTCTTCCACAGCTGAAAGCCAGGCTGGTCTTCGCTGATCCGTTCCAGGTCCAGCTCCTGCTTGATCTGGCTATTTTCGTAGTAAGTGACCTGCTTGACGGCTTTTTCTTTAGCTTCTTCTTCCGGTTCGAAAAAAAGCACCTCTTTGGGAGAGCCGCTGGCGTAAGTAGCGACGGTTTCCGCCCTCCAGTTGGGCTCATAGGCTTTCAGCGGATAGTTTTCCGCCAATAAAAATGTGCTTAGAATTAAAGCTAAAAAACAGCCTTTATACATAAAAAATATCCTTTTTCACATATGTCTTTATATATAAATCAGATTAGAAGAATTAAAATATTTTAAGCAAGAAAAGAGCCTTTTTAAATTGCCCGGCCTTCCCCCTGAAGGCCTGTTTTTGCCTTGAGCCCGGCTTTAGTGTAAATTAAAAAGACTTGTTTCTTTAAACGCGCCTTCCCGGGCGATTTCCAAAACAGCCGGCGGATAAAAATGCCCCTGGGGAGTGCATAACAGCCGGGCCCGGGTTTGGAATTTTGCTTCCGTTTCTTCCAAAAAGCGCAGGCGGGAGAAAAAAGCGAGCTTGTCTTGGAAGACCCGCCCGGTCTTGCCGGAAACCTGTAAAAAAAGAGTTCCCTTTTCCGCTTTTAAATCTACCTGCACCTCCGCCTGCCGGAACAGGGCCAGATGGCGGATAAAAACCAGCTTTTCCTGCAGCTTTTGTTTTTCTTTTTCAAAAAAAAAGCTTTGGCCCCGGCTCCAGAAACGAAAGCCGAAAAGACCTGAAAGAACTGCGACAAGAACAATCACCGCCAGCAGCTCGAAAAGCGTCAAAGCCTGTTTTTTCAAAAAAAGACCTCCCGCCCTTTTTTTAATGACCCTTCTCTTACTCTTTTAAAACCCTTAACCACAAAAGTCCGGATAAAACTTGAACCTCTCCATGTCTAAAGCCAGAGAATTGCGTCACGTCTTTCGTTCAGTTTTTCATTTTGCTTCCGGTTTTTTGCCGTGCTGAAGGTTATATTTTTCCAGGTTTTCAGAAAAGATCTCGAAGCCCTGCTGGTCTTTGCTAAGGTTGATTTGCATCGTTTGACCCCAGCCGTCTTTTAAAAATTCCTGGGGCTCTTTAATAAGTCCGGAAAAACCCAGCAGCTCTTCGGCCTTTTGCGCCGCCTCTTCATAGCTCAAGCAACGCTCATTTCTTTCCATTTCCAAAATATCGGCGATCTGCTTTTGCGCCTGCTCGGTTTTAAAAGCCCGGCCTTTGTCCAAAGAACCCTTCATATTGTAAGAAAGCACTCCGCCGATCAAAGCGATCAGGGTAATGACAATCATGATCTCTAAAAGCGTAATGGCTTTTTTTCTCATTTTTTTTCCTTTTTTAAAAGATCCCAAAGCCCTTGTCCTCAAACGGAACAATCTTTCCATTTAAAACACTGTAACAATCGAAAAAACCAAATCAGTTTTCCCCTAAAAATGCGCCGGCATCGGTCAGGGGAATCAAAACCGAAAGCACAACCCCTCCGACCAAAAGGCCCAAAAAAACCAAAAGTGCCGGGCCCAGAAGGCCGGTCAAATGGCTGATCTTTTTTTCCAGGTCTTCTTCCATCAGGTCGGCCGCCTTGCCGATCATGCCGGACATGTCCGCCGATTCTTCCGCCAGCTCGACCATCCTCTGCATTAAAGGCGGAATCAGGGAGCTGGCTAAAAAGCTTTTGGAAAGCGGAACTCCCTGGGTTACTTTTTTTTCTGCTTCCCTGATCTCTTTTTCCAAAAGAGGATGGCGGGCCACCGCGGCGGAAAGCTTCAGGGCTTCCAGATATGAAACGCCGGAAGCCAAAAGCAAGGCAAAAGTCCGGCTGAAGCGCACCAGGGCCGCTTGCAAAAACAACCCCCTGAAAAAAGTCCGCTTAAATATAAAGCCCCAAAAAATATTTTTCCAAGACTTAATCAAAAAACAGGCGGATGCAGCCGCAACCGCAAACAGGCTAAAAAAAATAAAGCCGGCCAAATGCCGGTTTAAAAAACGGCTTAAGGCAAAGACAATTTGCGTTAAAGGATGTAAATGGCGGCCCTCGAAAAGCTCAAAAAGCGAGGGCAAAACAAAAAAGAACAGGATCAAAAGCACCGCCAGGCAAAAACCAATTAAAAACAGCGGATAGGAAAGGGCCGAAAAGATTTTTTTTCTCAGCTCCAGCTCTTTTTTTAAAAACAGGGCGGCTTCGTTCAGGCTCCGGTTCAACCGTCCGGCTTTTTCTCCAGACTCGAGCATGGCGATATAAAGCAGGTCCAGCTCGGAGGAAAACGAGGCCATGGCCTGGGAAAGGAGCCGGCCCTTTTTAACTTCTTCGGTCAAATGGGAAAGAAAAAAAAACAGGTGGGAACGCTGGTATTTTTCTTTTAAAAAAAGCAGGGCTTCGAAAAGCGGCAAAGAAGCATCGATCAGCTTGGCAAGCTCCTCGGTCAAAATAAAAAGCTCCCTTTTTTGCGGCAAAGCGCTTTTTTTTAAAACCGGCTCGATCTTTGAGACCAAAAGGTCCTGGGCAAACAGGCTTCTTTGCGCTTCTTCCAAAGAAAGCGCTTCAACCAAACCCTTTTTTTTCAAGCCCTCAGCTGTCAGGGCCTGATAGTAATAAAAGCCCATCATTCAACTCCCTTGATCGCACGGAAAATTTCCGTTACGGAAGTTTCCCCTTTGCCGACAAGCTCTTTGGCGCTTTGCATCAGATCGATCATTTTTTCTTCCAAGGCAATCTTTTTTAAAGCCTCGGCCTCCACCGTTTTCATCAGCTGTTTTCTGATCTTCGAGCTAAGCGGCATCAGCTCGAAAAGCGCCTGCCGGCCCTTGTAGCCGCTGAAAAAGCATTTCTCGCAGCCCTTGCCCCGGTAGAGCTTGAAAGCGCCTTCCAGCCCCAAAGAGCGCATTTCTTCTTTTTTCGGACTGTAGGCCTCTTTACAGTGGGGGCAGATCTTCCGGACCAGCCGCTGGGCCAAAATTCCGGCGATCGAAGAAGAGAGCAGATAGGGCTCCACGCCCATGTCCGCCAGGCGGGTCAGGGCCGAGGGGGCGTCGTTAGTATGCAGAGTCGAAAAGACCAAATGGCCGGTCAGGGCCGCCTGGATGGCGATCTCGGCCGTTTCTTTGTCCCTGATCTCGCCGATTAAAATCACATCCGGGTCCTGTCTTAAAATATGCCTCAGTCCTGAAGCAAAGGTCAGCTTGATTTTGGGATTGACATGCATCTGGGCAATCGTGTCCAGCTTATATTCGACTGGGTCTTCGATCGTCATAATGTTCAGCTCCAAAGCATTGAGCTCCAAAATCGCACTATAAAGCGTCGTGGTCTTACCCGAGCCGGTCGGCCCCGTTACCAGGACAATGCCCTCCGGCAAGCCCAGAAGACGGCGGAAATTTTCCAGAAGCGGCCTGCCCATTCCCAGTTTTTCCAAACCGACGATCAAAGACGAACGGTCCAGGATCCTTAGAACAATCCTCTCGCCGTAGACCACTGGGATGGAAGAAAGGCGGAAATCAATTTCCCGTCCGGCCATGTACAGCTTGATCCGGCCATCCTGCGGCAGCCTTCTTTCGGCAATGTCCAGCTTGGCCATCACTTTCAACCTGGTCATCAGCTGGGTCGCGTATTCCGCCGGCGGCGCGGAGCGGCTTTGCAAAACGCCGTCGATGCGGTAGCGCACCCTGACCCCTTGCCTGGCCGGCTCGAAGTGAATGTCGGAAGCCCCCTGCTGGACGGCTTCGATGATAATTGCGTTCAGCATATGGACGGTCGGATTTTTCGAAGCATTGTCCAAAAGATCGTAGCCCTCTTCTTCCACTACCGCCGTCTTTTCTTTTTCATAGCTTAAAAAAATCTCCGCCGTCTTTTCTTTCTGCCGGTAGCAAAACTCCAGGGCCTGCTCGATGGCCTCTTTGGTGGAAAAAAAAGGCAAAACCTTTTTTTCTAAAAAAAGCTCGATCTCGCCAACCAGGGTCAGGTCCAAGGGAGCCAGCAGGGCCACCAGAACTCCCTCCAGCTTTTCTTCCAAGGGCAGCGCCAGCTTCTGCTTGGCAAAAAGGTAAGGCAGAAGCGTTTTGGATTCTTTGATCAGCGGATATTCCAAAAGGTTTTCTTTAAGGTCAGAATTTTTCAAACACCACCTGCAGGCTGTCTTCAAAGCGTTTTTTCTTGGCCTTTTTTTTCGCCTCTTCCAGCTTGCTTAAAAATTCCGGCGTATCGCCCGGTCTTTTTTGCAAGCTCTTTTCTCTTTGCTCTTTTAACCCGTCTTGCGGATCGTAAATAATCTTCGGCGTAATAAAAATAAACATCTCGGTCGAATCATCCGTTAAATCCGTCGAACCGAAAAGCTTGCCGAGGCCCGGAAGGTCGCCCAGAAAAGGAATTTTTTCCCGCCGGTCTTTTTCCGCTTTGCGCCTCAAGCCCCCCAGAATAATCGTTTCGCCGTCGGCGATGCACACCTCATTTTCAATATGGCGGCGGGTTACCGAGGGCCGCTCTTTGGAGTCCTGCTGGTGGGTGTCGAACTCGACATTGGTCTGCAGGGTAATGTAGCCGACCTCCCCGCTGTTTTCCGGCAAATGGATCGTCGGGGTCAGCACAATGGTCGTTCCATACTGGGCCCGGGTGTAGGACTGCTCCAGGGCCGCATCTTTGGCCCCGCCCAACCTGACCATGCCGGTATTGATCGAAAGCTCTTCGACAATCGAAATCTTGGCCGGCGTCTGGTTGATGGCCAAAATCGAGGGATTGGCATTGATCCTGAGATCTTCCTGGGCCATTAAAAAGTTCAGAGCCAGATCAATGCCGGGCAGATGGCCGGTATGGTGGGAATATAAAAACTCTAAAATCCCCCGGTTTTCCGCTTTTTCCGAGCTGTCGAAACTAATAGTTTTTCTCTCTAAAGCTCCGGAGCCGATCTTCAGAAGATTAATCCCGCTTTGCTTGTGGTCCTGCAGCCTTCTTTCCACCAGCAAAACCTCAATCTGGGCCATTTTTTTGGGCACATCGATTTTTTTCAAAACGGCTTCAATGGTCTTGATCGTCTCTTTTTTGAGGACCATCAAAAGCGAAGAGCTCTTGGCATCGACTACAATGCCGCCCGGCAAATTGGCCGGATTTTTTTTCTCGATTTTTCCCGGCTCCACAAATTCCTGGCCGACCGCCAGATTCTCTTTTTTTTCCAGTTCTTCCGGTTTGCCGTTCTCAAAATTAACGCCTTCTTTGGCCATCTGGCCCAAAAGCTGGCCAAGCAATCGGGCAATCTCTTCGGGATCGGAGTGCCGGCAGGTATACCAGAAAAGCTCAAGTTCCTCGCTTCCCAAAACGCCCTCTTCCAAACGGCTTAAAAGCTCAAAAGCGCGCTTGACCTGGGCATCGTCGCCCAGAAAGACCAAAGCATTTTTTTCCACCAGGGGAATAATCACCAGCTCGTCGACCCTGGCTCCAAAAAAAGGAGGCCGGTTGCGGTTTAAAGCATTGTCGGCAAAAAGCGCCCGAACGATCTTTTCGCCTTCTTCCGCTTTCAGCCTTCGCAAGTTATAGACCTGGTAGTTTTTGCCTTTGCTCTTGCCAAAAGCCGCTTCATAAAGGGTAATCAGGCGCTCGACATTTTTTTTCAGAGCCGTCAGGGCAATTTTAGCTCCGACTGCCTGTACGCCGACCTCTTTGGGATCGGAAAATTTTTCAAAAAAGCCCAAAGCCGGCCGGAGCTCTTCGGCCTGAGGAGAAAAAAGATAAAAAACCAGGCCCGTTTCCGGCACTAGCTTCAGCTCTTCTAAGCTGGAAACGATGTATTCGATAAAGCCGGGATCCTGCCGTAAAACAAAAAGCTGCCTTAAAGCGGGGGTCAGTTTTTTGATCCCGATGCCGTTTTGCGAAAGGATCAGCTCGATCATTTCTTCAAAGCTCTCGTGGGGCAAAGCCAAAGCTGAGTACATGTTCATCTTTAAAGACGCAATCTCGGAAGGAATGATATAAAGAAAATCGCTTGAACCGTACTCCATCACCAGCTGGCCCAAAGTCGTCTCGCCCTGGTCCCAAAAAGCATACGCTTCTTCTATGGAAGCGCTACCGACTAAAAAAGCTCTGAAATCCGCTTCCAAATGCCTTTTCTGCTCTTTCAGGCTGCGGATCCGCTCTTTGAGTTTAAAAAGCTCCTTTTCTCCGTCTTTTTCCCGGTAAAGCAGGGGTGCTTTCTCGTATTGCTCTTTAAGCTCTTTTTTCAAGAGCATCAGCTCGCTGTTGACCCGTTTGGCTTCCTCTTCAAAAGCCGGCGGCTTTTCTTCCGCCGCAAGCAAACTCCAAAACAGAAAAAACCCAATCAAAGCTTTCATCGAATTGACATCCTTCGCGTTTTTTTCTCGCTATTTTTCGCCAAATTTTTCTCAACCGGAAAACACCGGGTGTGCTCGGAATTGAAAAAAGCCCCTTTAAAGACTTTGCCCTGTTCAATCTCTTCGACTAAAAAAAACTCTTTGCCCCGCAGGGTTTCTAACAGTTTTCGGTCGACCGGCGGGTTTTTAATCAGCTGCCAACGGCCCTCTTTTTTAAAGATCAAATCCCCTTTTCTCAGGATCATCCGCTGTTTTTCAATTCTTAAGGAGACCTGGCGGCAGGTTCTCAGATGCAGGTCCTGAAATTGCTGCGTCCGGCCGTCTCCCGCCGGCTTTTCCAGGCTCAGCGGCGCTTTCCAAAGCCGTTTTTCTTCTTTTTCCCAAAGCTCCAAAAAAAGCTCTTGCGGCCTCAAAGCCAAAACCCGCATCAAAGGCTCCGTTTTTAAGTTCTGAAGTTCCCCGGCTTCCTGCCAAAACCCCTGTTGAAAAACATACAAGCCCCCCTCTTTCAGATATAAACAAGCCTCCGCTGTTTCCAGTCTGGGAGCTTTGAGCTTTTCTTCAGAAGCGTACTTCAAAGCGAAAAGGTCCGCCGGCAAATAGCGGGCCTCTTTCAGGCCCAGGCCCAGCTCGCCGCCTGATTTTTCCAAACCGGACGGTTCAATTTCAAAACGCCATTTTAAACCATCTCCCAAAGCCAGCGCCGCTTCCGCGGCAAGCTGGTTTTTTTCCCAAATAAAAACCACTGAAAGCGGGCTTTGCGAAGCCAGGCCAAAGCCTTCTTTGTAAGAAAGAAAAAGCTTTTCTCCCAGCCGGAGTCTTTTTTTTTCGCCGTTCACAAGCACTTCCAGCTCAGAAGTTTTTTTTTGTCCCGGCCGGCTTTCCACAAAAGCCGCCTGCAAAGCCGCTTTGAGCTTAGGCACATCCAAACTGATTTTCGGCCCCCGCAAAAAAAAAGCG
>JBAZHS010000033.1:0-10467 GCA_041652275.1 Parachlamydiales bacterium | reverse complement strand
GAGCCGGGAAGGGGCTTTGGGCGATACCATCCTGCTGATTCCGGCCCTGCGCGAGCTGAAAAGAACCTATCCTTCGGCCAAAATGACTTTTTTAGCGACTGCAGTCAATTATGAGGCGGCCAAAGCCTGTCCCTATCTTGACGAAGTGATAAAGTTCGAAATTAAAAAGGCTTTCAATCCTTTTTACCTGTGGCGCCTGCTTGCAGGGCTGCGGAAATTAAAATGTTCCCATGCCATTGACGCCGACCAGTGGCTGAGAGTTTCCGCTCTTCTGGCCTTTTTTTCCGGGGCGCCCAAAAGAATTGGCTTTCAAACGCCGCAACAGGGCAAAGACGGGCTTTTCACGGACAAAATACCCTATTTAAAAAAAAGGCATGAAAGGGACGCTTTTTTGGATCTGGTTTTAAAGTGCGGCGCCACGGTGCAAAACCGGCATTTGGAGTTTTGGCTGAAAGAGGGCGAAAAAAAGGAAGCGAAAAAAAAATTACAGGCTTCTGGCATCGGACCTTCTGATCCGTACATGGTAATCCATCCGGAAGTGCCGCCGCACCGCCGGCAAAAGGCCTGGCCGGAAGAAAAATTCGTTGCCCTGATAGAAAAACTTTTGCAAGCTTCCGGGCTTAAATTGGTGGTGACCGGCACTTCGGAATATAGTGCTTTAAAAAACCGGCTGCCCGCCTGGTGCCGGCAGGAGCAAAGGCTGGTTTTTCTGCCGAAGCTTGAGCTTGGCGTTTATGCTGCGGTGCTGTGCGGCGCTAAAATGCTTCTTTGCCATAATACCGGGATCATGCATCTGGCGGCGGCCTTAAGAGTGCCGCTTTTGGCCTTGCACGGTCCGATTGCTTCCCAGAAATGGGGGCCGCTCGGAGAAAATTCCCGGATCATCCGGTCGTCTTTGGACTGCGCTCCTTGTATTTATTTGGGCTTTGAATACAGCTGCGCCAAAAACCTTTGCATGCAGGCCATTTCCCCAGAGCAGGTTTTGCTGCAGATCTGGCTGATGCAAAAAGAGTTTTTTCAAGAAAAAAAACCTTCAGCAGAGACGGAAGGCGGAAGAGTGAAAGTTTTAGCCGAATGATCTGGACTGGCGGATTTGGCCGGCGGCGATGGCAAAGGCGGAGGCCACGTTCAGGGCTTTTTGATTGCCGCAGAGGGGAATGGTTAAAAAAAGGTCCGCTTTTTTTAAGGCGGCCTGGGAAATTCCTCGTTCTTCATTGCCCAGGATCAGGGTGAAGGTTTGGGGAAAGGCAAAGGCAAACAGGTTTAAGACGGTCTTGTTTTGAAAAGTATCCAGGGCGATCCAGGGCCTGGGCAGGGTTTTTAAATCCCGGCCATAAAAAAGCTTCACGCTTTCCAGGGCCCCGAAAGAGCTTTTGGCGATCCGGCTTTTTTCCAGGGGCGGAGCTTCGGGAGAAAAATAGACTGCTCCCAGGCGAAAAGCCTCGACGGTACGGATGATGTTGGCCACATTATAAGCAGAATAAATTTCTTCGAGATAGATGGCCGCCTGGCCGAAAGCTGCGGGCTGCCGGCTGAGCTTTTTAGCTTGAAGGGAAATTTTAGTCCGGCGGTGAATTTGCCGCCAGTAAGGCAGAAGGTCGTTTTCCTTGATGGACGGTTTAAGCTGCCTTAAATGAAAATAATGGCGTTGGGAAAACTCTTTGAAACCGGGCTTTAAAGAGGGCAGCTGCAGCTGGCGGCTTTTTTTTAAATAAGCCGTTAGTTCTTTTTGCAGGGGCTGTTTTAAAAGTGCTTTGGCATAGAGCGCTTTTAAAAGCAGGAGGCATTCTTTATGCAGAAGCAGGCTTTTGTCTTTCAAGGTATTCCTTGTAGCTGCCGTCGAAAATTTGCAGACGGTGGTTTTCAAAAGCGAAGATGCGATTGGCCACCGAATCGATCAGGTCCCGGTCGTGCGAGGCAAAAATCAGCGTTCCCTGGTATTCTTCCAGCCCCCAGGCCAAAGCGGAGACTGCTTCCAAATCCAGGTGGTTGTTGGGCTCGTCTAAAATTAAAAAGTTGGGGGTGGTCAGGATCAGGGAAGCTAAAATCAGCCGGGCGGTCTCGCCCCCGGAAAGGGCCCTGAGCGCTTTAAAGGCATCGTCGCCGGAAAAGAGCATCTTGCCCAAGACCGAGCGGATCTCCTGGTCATAGACTCCGGCTTTTTTAGCTTTCAGGTAATCGAAGAGCGTTTCTTCGGAGCTTTTATCGATCAGGTCCTGGTGGTTTTGGGGAAAATAGCCGGCCAGGACCTGGTGGCCGTAAGTTATCGAGCCCTGGGCCGGGGCCAATTTTTGCGCCAGGATTTTTAAAAGTGTGGTTTTGCCCTGCCCGTTGTTGCCGATCAAGCAATTTTGTCGTGGGCGTGGATTTCGAAGCTTAGGTTTTGAAAAACAAAAGGCTCTTGGCCGGCTTTTTGGGCCTTTGCTTGGTCCGGCTCGGGGTTTTCTTTTAAAGCGCTGGTTGCTTTGTGGTATTGGTGGCTAAGGCCGGAGGCCTTGAGCACCGTTTTGCCGCTGGCCTTTTCCGGCGGTAGGATGCGGATATAGGGACGTTCGATATTGGATTTTTTCAGATCCTGGGGCTGCAGCCTTTGGATCTCTTTTAAGCGGGATTGGACCTGCGAAGCCCTGGTGCCGGCGCCGAACCTGGAGACAAATTCTTTTAGCTGCGAGACCTTTTTTTCTTTGCTTTTATTTTCCGCTTCGGTCCTTTCCCGGACCTTGGTCTTGGTCATGACCATATTGTCGTAGTCGCCGGGATAAATAATGATGGTCTCATAGTCGATATCGGCGATCTGGGTGCAGACGCTGTTGAGGAAATGGCGGTCGTGGGAGACGACAATTAAAATGCCCGGATAGTTTTTCAAGAAGCTTTCCAGCCAGCCGATGGAAGAGAGGTCCAGGTGGTTGGTCGGCTCATCTAAAAGCAGGGCTTGGGGGTGGCCGAAAAGCGCCTGGCAGAGCAGGACGCGGAACTGCTGGTCGGCGGGAATCTCTTTAATTTTTTTTAAATGGAGCTGCGCCTCGACACCCATGCCGAAGAGCAGTTCTTCAGCTTCATTTTCCGCTGTATAGCCTTCTTCTTCGGCGATAATTTCTTCCAAATGGCCGAGCCTGAGCCCGATTTCGTCGGTAATCTCGGCTTGGTAGAGCTTTTCTTTTTCCTCCAAAGTCTGCCACAAGCGCCGGTTGCCCATAATGACCGTATCAATGACCCGGCAATCGGCAAAAGCTTCGATGTCCTGCCTTAAAAAGCCGACTTTGGCCGGCAGGCTGACAGTGCCGGATGTCGGCGGCACTTCTTTCATCATGATTTTTAAAAGGGTGGACTTGCCGGAGCCGTTCGGACCGGTCAGGCCGTAGCGGCAGCCTTCTAAAAAGGAGGCGGAGATATTTTCAAAAAGCAGCCGGCCGCCGATTTTTTTGGAGATGTTCTCAAGTGTGATCATTTTTTTTCTTTAAAAAGATTAATTTACCCCTTTTTAAGGGGGCAAAAGGGCGGTCTCTTAGGCCCTAAAGCCCGGTTTTCGAAGGGGTTGGCAGCGCCTTTTGGTTGTTAAAATATTTAAATCTTAAATTGGGACCAATTATAGCAAAAAAAGTTTTTTTTCAGCGGTTTTTTCTTCTCAAATGATATAATTGAAAGATCAAAAGTTTAGTTGGCAGGTCCCTTTGAAGAGCCTTTTTGAAAAAAAATTTAGCCAGGTTTTTTTTTCTTACCATCTTTTAAACGAATTTTTTGTGGCTTTCAGCGGCCTTCTGCCTTTTATTTTAAGAAAGGAACTGGCGGCTTCGGCTTTCCAGATCTCCTTTTTTGCCATGCTCAAGCCGGCCGTCGCCCTGGTTTCTTTTTATTCTTCCCTGCGTTGGCTGCAAAGGCGCCCGCTGCGCTTCCGCCTGCTTTTCAGCGGCCTTCTGGCCAGAGTGCCTTTTTTGTTTTTTCCTTTTTTCAACTCCATTTCCTATCTGATTTTAGCTTCCGGCTGTTTTATGCTGTTTTCCCGGGCCTCTTTGCCTTCCTGGATGGAGCTTTTAAAGCAGCATGTGGCCAAAGAAAAAAGGGAGCGGCTTTTTTCCCAGGGCATGCTTCTGGCCTATGTAGAAAATGTTTTCATTGCCGCCCTGATTGGTTTCTGGTTTGATCGCGAAGGCCTGGTCTGGAAATGGTTCTGCTTTTTTTCCGCCCTGGCCGGCCTTCTGGGCGTGATCCTGCAGTTCCGGCTCTTTCCCAACGAAAAACCAACCGCCCTGCCGCCGGTTTGTAAAAAACCCCTGAAGGAAAGCTGGCGTCTTTTAAAAGAAAGAAAAGATTTTTTTTATTTTCAGATCGGCACGATGGCCTCGGGTTTTGCTTTAATGCTGCTGGCGCCGGCTTTGGCTCTTTTTTTAGCTGATTTTTTAAAGCTTAGCTATTTTGATCTGACTTTAGGCCGCTATATTTTTATGGGCCTGGGCTTTGTTTTTTTTACTCCGCTCTGGACAAAAATGCTCGAGCGGTTTCATATCCTGCATTTAACGGCCTGGATCTGTTTGGGCTTTGCTTTGTTTTCCGGCCTGATCCTCGTGGCCTTCTGGGTCAAAAACTTTTTCTTCTTGGCTTTTTTAGTGTACGGTATTTTTCAGGCCGGATCCTATCTGGTTTGGCATCTTTCCGGGCCGATCTTTGCCGGCGAGAATCAGGACAGCACTCAATATACAGCCTTAAATGTTCTGATGGTAGGCTTTAGGGGGTTGTTGGCGCCGCTTTTAGGAGGGCTGCTTTGTGAAAAACTCGGCCCGCTGTTTGTTTTCACTCTGGCCGCTTTGATTTCCTTTGCCGGCGCTTTTGCCATGGTTTGGGCCAGGAAGAACCTAAAGAGAAAAGCTGCTGCGGCTTAAAGCGCTGCCACCAGAGCGTTGAAAACACTATTTCCCTGCAAGACATAGTTGTTGGAATAGATGATGGCGGCAACCATGATCCTTGCCAGGTTTTGCTTCAGTTTTTCCTGCGCTTTTTGGGAAAGCGGCGGTTGCCTGGGGCTGATTTCCAGCGGCTGCTTCATGAAACGGTCGGTTTTATCTTCCAAAAGCAAAAAGAAATATTTTTGGAAGAAGCCTTTTAAATCGTCCTTGTCCTTGGATTCCAGGAGGTCGTATTGCCGGCAGAGGTTTTCCCAGACCGGGTTATTCTTAATAAACTGAGTGTTTCTTTTTTCACTCAGGGCGATAAAAGTAACGGCTTTGGCCATGGCGGCAATGTAAGCGGGATCAAGCTCGGCTTTTTTTTCAGCCAAAAGCGCTTGGTGTTCGGCGGTGAGGTTTTGGTTTAAGGTCTGCAGGGCTGCTTTGAGGGTTTGCAGGTCTTCCCGGGGATTTATGCTAAGGTCAAAGATTTGATTGGCCTGGGCAATGGCTTCCCGAAGGTTGGGCAGGCGGCACAGGTTTTCAACGAGTTCTCCTAGAGAATTTGCTGAAAATGTCCGGGGATCGATTCCCAGCTGCCGGGCAATAATCCAGGCGGCCAGCTGAAAAAAACGACCGTTGGAAGCAGCGATGGTTTCTAATAAATGCTTTAAAGAAACGATCCGCTGGAGGTTGAGGGTGAAAGCATGGCGTTCCTGGCGGATCGCGTCGGTGGCGGCCTGATCGACCCAGCTTTGGATGTCGCCCCGGTATTCGATCAGATAAAAACGCCATAGATCGGAGAGCAGATAAGCTCTAAAAGCGACAAAATTATAGTAAAGAAACACAAGCGAGGGGATCAGGGAAAGGGCCAGGCTAAGTTTTCTTGAGACCACATCGAAAATAGCAAGAGCCAAAGCGTTGACGGAAAACAGGGTCTGCCACCATTTTTTTTGCATTTCGTTTCTTAGACTGCGGCTTAAAAAAAGCGTTGTTAAATTAGCCGCGGAAAAAAATAGCGCTTCCAGGCTGTTGACGGTAAGTTCTTTTAAGCAAAGACAGCAGATGCCGAGAGCCTTAACTTTGTATTTTAGGGCGGCGCCATTGAAAGAAGCTTTTAAGCTGAAACCGCCGTACCGGGCAAAGTCGCGGAATTTAACGCTCTGGTGGGCAAGTAAAGGGGTCAGCGAGCCGTTGACAAGCGTGTCTAAAGACGCTGAAAGCAGGGCTTTGGCGGAAAAGAGGTTTTTAAAAACAAAGTCATTGCAGGAATCAAAGGCCCCCCAAAAAATCCCGGCGATTTTCAAGCATTTGTTGCAAGCTGGGCCCGACGCCCTGCGTTCAGCGGCTTGAACGGAAAAAGCGGGCGGCGGTTGTAATCCGAAATTAGAAGGATTAGCAGAATCGGGTAAGCGGATGGGCATAAAATGCTCCTTTGGGTTTTTAAGCTCTGTCCGGCGGGACCGGAAAGTGCTCTTGAAAACTTTGAAAAAATATTTTTTACCTGTAAACTAATTTTTGCAAGGAGAAAAAAAAGCTCATAATGCTACATGGAAAGGCCGGCCGTTTGGCTAATTCAGAAAGGCTGCCGTTAATTTAGAAATGTTACCTTAGGTTTCAAGAAAAAAAAGATTTTTGGCTTTGGGAAAAAATGTTTTTACGGTATTTCTAGTTAAGCGTGCCAAGGGATTTTTAAAGGTTTAACACTGCAAGAGTACTAAAACCGCGGGTGGAGATTGGGCCTTTGCTTAAAGGAAAAGACCTTTTTGCTTAAAAAAGGATAAATCCAGGCGGTTTGGCCGGATTCGGGAAGGCTGAAAAGAAATTTTCCAGGCGAAGCTGGAAAATTTAGGTTTTAAAATCAACTGTCAGGCGAGAAGATGCTTTATCAGAAAGCGTTAATTGATTTTTTAAAGCACCTGCGCTACTTAAAAAATGTTTCGGGGCATACTTTGCGCAACTATAGCAGCGATCTTCTGGCCTTCTTAAATTTTTTTCTGGATAAAAAAGGGGGAACGGAAAAAGACCGCCTTTCCCAGAGGGATTTAAGTGTTTTTTGGCAACAAGAGCCGGCTTTGGAACGGGCGTCTGGGCCTAAGGCGGTTTGGGCCGCCCTAGAAAAAAAAACGGCTTTGGCAAACGGTGCTTTGGAGGCTTGTGACAAGTGGGTCCTTCGCGAGTATCTGGCCAAATTGCATTCCGAGGGCAAAAAAAACCGTACCTTAATGCGCAAGATCTCTTCTTTGCGCTCTTTTTTTCGGTTTTGCTTAAAAGAAAAGTACCTGTCGTTTGATCCGATGGCCGCCATTGAAAGCCCCAAAAGGGAAAAGCGCTTGCCGCGCTCGATCGGCTATGAGCAGGTAGAGCTTTTTTTTCAAATGCCGGATACCGGCACCTATTTGGGTTTGCGGGACCGGGCGATTGTCGAGCTTTTTTACAGCTCCGGCTTAAGGCTCTCCGAGCTGGTGGGCCTGGACAGAGACGATCTGGACCTTGTCGGATTGCAGGTAAAAGTTCGGGGCAAGGGCAGAAAAGAGCGTTTGCTTCCGATCACCCAAAATGCCGCCAAGTGGCTGCTCAAGTATTTAAACAGCCCGCAAAGGCAGCTTGAGACCAAAGAGCACTGTAGGGAAGCCGACGGCAAAGCAGTTTTTTTAAATAAATGGGGGACTCGGCTGACGGCGCGGTCGGTCGACCGCTTTTTTCGGTTTTATCTGAAAAAATGCGGCCTGGCGGTTGACCTGACCCCGCATGTGATCCGCCATACGATTGCAACCCACTGGCTGGAAAAGGGGATGGACCTCAAGACCATCCAGACCCTGCTTGGCCATTCGTCGCTTTCAACGACCACAATTTATACCAGTGTTTCTTTAAAGCTGAAAAAAGCCGTTTATGACAAGACCCATCCCAGGGCTTAAAGGGAACTGGTTTTCCAAAAGGTCCGGGCCTGGTTTGGCGATCTGTTTACGGAAGTAAAAATTAGGGCCTTGGTCTTTTCTTTTACGCATAAAACAGGCGGCTTAGGCAAAATGCTTTGGAAGTTTAAACGCCCAAAGGTTGTAGGGCAGGGACAAGGTTATGAAGGGTTGCGGCAAGGTATGTAAGCAGCAAGATTTGAACGGCCGGAGCGGCGCCGATAGAAAAAAGATAGGCGCTGAAGATGGTAAAAGCAATGCTGGCAGCCAGTTCGGCGACGGTTAAAAGATCCTGCAAGAATTGAGAAAAATTGTGCCGGGCCAGAAGAAAAAGGGCTTCTAAAGACTGCATAAAAAAAACCGAGGTTCCTGTAAACAGGGCGGCATTAAAAGGGGTGATGGAGGTAAAAAAAATAGCGGCGGCGGTAAAGCTAACAGCAGAAACAAGAGCGCTGCTGATGAATATTGGGGTGATTTTTTTTAGACACTGGCTTAGGTCCGGATGCGGTAGGCGTGCTGTAATTGAGCTCATATTTTTTTTTTTGGTTTTGAATCGCTTACATTATATGCTAAAGAACAGTTTTTGGTGTATTTGTTCCTGGAAGCAAAGTTAAAAAAAGGTCTTAAAGATAGTTTTTAAAGGTAAAAAATTAAACTCTTTTTTTTAAGGCTTTAAAACGGGGTTTTTATGGAAGAAAAAAAGAAAACCGGAAATAGCCGGGGGAATGCTGTTTATGTTTTGGGCCTGGTCGGCGCTGCCGTTTATTATTTTTCGGCGGCCCCGGACTTGGCGATGGGGGCTTTGGGCTTTTTAAAAGCCCTGGTTTGGCCGGCCTTTTTGGTTTACGGTTTGCTGAAGTTTCTCGGCGCTTGAGGTTTTTCAGCGGTTTTTTTTTGTGGCCTTTTGATTAAAAAAGACAAAGGGAAGGCGGTAAGCCGGATTCTGTCGTGGGCAGTCATTCTTCTAGGAAAGAGGTTTAAGTCTCTTTCTCAAGCGATCTGCTTAGGGCCAAAGCGAAGCGCTTTGTCGGCCCATTTTAATCTTGCTTCGGATAGGGTTTACAGCATTCTTTAGTCGCCTAAAGAAGGACGGTTTTTAAAACCGCCATTTCACGCTAAAAGCGGTGTTTTCTGTTGCACTTTCCGTAGCCTTACGGCCCCCAGGTTTTCCCTGGTATCCTCTTCTGTGAAGTCCGGACTTTCCTCTTTTGGCTTTCGCCAAAAGCGACTGCCTGCCTTCCCTTTGTGAAGGGCTGTTTTTTAAATTCAAGCCAACGGCTGGCCGAAAGCGGATTTTTATCCGGCCGCCAGTTTGCGCCGGCGTTTTTTGAGGGGGGCGCCGGTTTCTAAAGGAGCGCCTTCCTGCCAGAAAAGAATGCGGAAGCAGTGCTCGCAGAAAACCAGCCTTTCGCCTTTGCGGACCAGGTTCTCGTGCTGGGCGGTCAGGGCAATGTGGCAGCCGCTGCAGACCCGGTTTTCCAGAGGCACTACCACCCGGTCTTTTTTATTGCTTAAAAGGCGCATGTAAACTTTGAAGATCTCGGGATCGGCTTTTTTGACCATCTGGTCTCTTTGGCTCTTGATGGTGCGCCCCTCTTCGTTGATCTTTTCAATGGTGGTTTTGATTTCCGCTTCGATGGCCTGGGAGGAAGACTCGGAAGACGCCAGGCTTTCGGTGATTTTGTTCAGGATCTCTTCTTCGGCATTTTTTTTGTCGATCAGGTCGGAGGTTTTATGCTCGGTGGCGACCCTTTCTCTTTCCGTTGACGACATTTCCTGGGTCAAAGCGTTAAATTCTTCAACTTTTTTAATCGATCCCTGGCGGGCTTCGAGTTTTTTTAGCTTGTCTTTAATTTCAACCAAATGGTTTTCTTGGAATTCGATGTCTTTTTGGAACTGCTCGATTTCTTTGGCTTTGTTTTCTTTTTGGCTTTTCAGCTCTTGGCGCAAAGATTCAATGTGCTCCAGCTCGTCGGTGCGTTCTTTTTTCAGCCGCATTAAACGGAGCATTTTCATGTCCAGTTCTTGAATTTCTAAAATTACTTTGAGGGCATTTAGCATTTTGGCCTTTAAATTTTTTTTGAATTGCTTATAAGTTTAGGTTTTTTTTTTAATATCTTCAAGGGAAAAAGAAGTATCTCTAATTTGAAAAAAAGTTTAGAATCCAAAAAAGTATTTTAAGAATTAGTTTTTAAAAACAGGGGGATAAGATGGCAGATGGCCAAGCTGATTTGAAAAAACCAGGCCCGGATGGAGCTTCCAGCGCTTCGATTGCTTTTTCGGCGGCCCTCAGGGTGATTGCCCAAAGCTGCCCTTTGGTTGCGGAAAAGATTGTCCAGGAATTGAAAGACCAAAGAAGTTTTTTGAAGCTGATTGCTTCGGAGAACTACTCTTCTTTGGCTGTTCAGCTGGCGATGGGCTCGCTTTTGACCGACAAATACGCCGAGGGTGTTCCCGGCCACCGTTTTTATGCCGGCTGCGAAAATGTGGATGCCATCGAGAGCCATGCGGTCGCAAAGGCCCGGCAGCTTTTTGGAGCCGAGCATGCTTATGTCCAGCCCCATTCCGGAGCCGATGCCAATATGGTGGCTTATTGGGCCATCCTGGTCAAAAGGGTGCAGAACGAAGGCATCAAAGCTTTGAATAAAAAGACGCTGGAGGAACTTTCAACA
>JBAZHS010000032.1:0-10639 GCA_041652275.1 Parachlamydiales bacterium | reverse complement strand
AAGAGGAGGGATTTTAAAGTTCGCCGAAGCGGCTTTTTCAAAAACCCGGCCTGCCTGCAGGACTTTTTGGTCATGCAGCTGGGGTCCGATCAGCTGGAGGCCGAAAGGACGGTTTTGCCGGTCAAAGCCGGAGGGCAAAGAGAGGGCCGGCAGTCCGGCAATGTTGACGGGTACGGTAAACAGGTCTTCCAAATACATTTGCAGCGGATCGTCCGAGGGCTTGCCGCCGATGGCAAAAGCGCTCGACGGCGTGGTCGGAGTGGCGATCAGGTCGCAGGTTTCAAAGGCTTTTTCGAAGGCCCGGATGGTCAAAGTGCGGACTTTTTGGGCTTTTTTATAAAAGGCTTCCTGGCAGGAAGCGGAAAGGACATAGGTGCCGATCAAAATCCGTCTTTTTACTTCCGCGCCAAAGCCCTCTTCGCGGGAAAGTTCATAGACCTGGTCCAGGTTGGTGGCTTGCGGCGAACGGTAGCCGAAGCGGATGCCGTCGAAGCGGGCTAAATTGGTCGAAGCTTCGGCCGGCGCTAAAATGTAGTAAACGGCAATCGCGTATTTTAAAATGTCCAGGTCCAGTTCGATGGTTGTGGCCCCGAGTTTTTGCAGGACGGTTAAATTTTGATTAAAATTGCTTTGGGTTTCCGGCTTGAGGTCGGCAAATTTGGGAACGCCGATGGTCAGGCCCTGGAGCGAGGCCAGATCATGGCCCAGGAAAGTTTCTTTGCAAAGGTCCAGAGTGGTCGCGTCTTTGGGGTCTTGGCCGTGGATGGTTTCCAGCGCCAGGGCGATATCTTCGCAGCTGGCGGCCAAAGGGCCGATCTGGTCGAAAGAAGAAGCGAAGGCCACCAGGCCGGAGCGCGAAACCCTTCCGTAGGTGGGCTTGAAGCCGACGATTCCGCAGAAAGCGGCCGGCTGGCGGATCGAGCCGCCGGTATCGGAGCCGAGCGCTAAAAGCACTGACCGGGAAGCTACGGCGGCGGCCGAACCGCCGGAAGAGCCGCCGGGAACCAGGCCGGGGTCCCAGGGGTTAAGGGTCGGGAAGAAAGCGGAGTTTTCGGTCGAAGAGCCCATGGCGAACTCGTCGAGGTTGGTCGTGCCGATGAGCAAAGCGCCTGCTTTTTCCAAACGCTCGACGGCCGTGGCGGAAAAGGGAGCTCGGTAATTTTTCAGGATTTTTGAGCCGCAGGTGGTTTTCACTCCCTGGATGTGCATGTTGTTTTTGATGGCGACCGGCACGCCGGCCAGAGGGCCAAGCGGCTCTCCGGCGGCTTGTTGGTGGTCGAGCAGCCGGGCCTGTTTTAAAGCCCGCTCTTCCAGGATTTCCAAAAAGGCCTGGATCTGCCGGTCGCAGCTCCGTGCTCTTTTTAAAAAATAAAGGGCGATCTCTTCGGCGGAAAGCTTACGGTCGAGAAAAAGCCGGTTTAAAGCACGGGCGGAAAGACGGAAAAGTTCCATGGAGCGCCTCTTAGCGGGGTTTTAAAATGGTGGGGACCTTGACCATGCCGGCAATCTGCTCGGGGGCGTTTGAAAGGAAAAGCTCGGTCGGCATCTGGTCTTTTTCGGCAAAACGATCCTGGCGGAAAACATTGCTTAAAAGCCCTTTTAAAATGAAATCGCAGCTTTCGACATTATCAGTGGAAACGGCCTGCAGCTGCTCAATGAAAGTAAGGATTTTTTCGATGTCCTTGAGCAGGCTGGTTTCTTCTTCGGGGGTGCATTTGATCCGGCAGAGCTTTTCCAGGTCTTCGAATTTTTGCTTGTCAAAATGTTCCATAAGAAAAATCCCTTCCTTTGAAAGAAGATAAAATAGCAGAAAAAATCGCAAAGGCCAAGTAAAAAAAACCGCCTGATTTAAAAAAGAGCGGGCTTTGGATCGGGTGAATTTAAAAAACGGCCTTTGGTGGTAAAACGAAAAAATCGTGACAGGGAAAAGCGTTTGAGATATAAACCGGTTTTATGGGGTAGTTCCCAATCAATAAGGCGGTTTTTTTTATGAAAGTCTTTCGGTTTTTCATGCTTTTTTTAACGGTTTTGGGCGCCATCAACTGGGGCCTTTGGGGTTTGTTTCAATATGATTTGATCGCCTCGAATTTCGGCGGCGATCTGTCCTTTTTGTCGCGGGTCCTTTTTATCCTGGTCGGCATTGCCGGCGTTTATTGCATTTCGCTTTTTTTTCATCCGGAAATTTATAAGAGCAAGGGCAAAAGCAAACGGCCTTGCGATTGCGATAAACCTTAGTTTTTTCCGGTTTTAAAACGCCGCCGGATCGAAAATCCCGGCGGTTTTTTTCTTGGGAAGCCCTCTTTGCCGGGGAACTTCGGTTCTGTGAAGATCTGAAAACTATCTTGGATGTTTTTTTTAATTTATTGTAATTAATATGTTTCTTTTTAGTTGTTTACATAATTAATCAATAATTGTCTTGACTATTTAATTCGGAGGTTTTAACCTGAGGATAGAACCGGGAGCTTCTTAAGGAGGAACTCATGGTTGGCAGATTCGGGTTTAGTCCCTGGCTGGCAATGCTCATGAAACCGAAAGTGACAATAAGAGCGATTGTGGATCTTAATCCTAACTACCGTCTTTTATTGCTCGCTTGGCTTTATGGTTTTTGTTCCCTTTTAGGTATAGCCCAGAATGTTGGACTTGGAGAGAAAAGCGCCTCGCTTCTGTTTGTGGCGCCGCTGTTTCTTTTGGCGCCGCTGTGGGGGTTTGCGCTCTTTTCTTTCAGCTCCTGGTTTGTTTTTCTTTCCGGCAAGCTTTTAAAAGGCCAGGCCCGATACCGGGAAGTGCGGGCCGCTTATGCCTGGTCCAATGTGCCGCTTTTTTTTAACGCTTTTTTTTGGGTCTTTTTAATCGTCCTCTTTGGCAAGGATCTCTTTGCCGAGGCGACTTTAAGGGCCGCTTTAACCAATGCCAAAGCTTTTTTATTGATGGGCGCGGTTTTCGGCCAGGTGGTCTTTTCCATTTGGAGCATGGTGCTTTATGTGGCGGCTTTGGCCGAGGTGCAGCGTTTTTCGCTTTTCCGCTCGGTCTTTAACCTGGTCCTGGGCGGTTTGCTCTTTTTTGTTTTGGCCGCGGTTATTTCTTTCCTTTTGATCCAAACCGGACTGCTTTCGACGGAGTTTTTTAAATAGAACTGCAAGAAGCTCTTTTAAGAAAACGGGCAGGAGCTTTTAAAAAACACCTTTGAAAATAAACTTGCTGTAGACGAAGCGGAATCTTTTCGAAGCAGAATCTTTTTAACTTTGGAAAGTAATTTTCAGTTATCTTTCAATCGGCCGGACAGACTTCCCGATAAGTCTTGAAATGGATTTTGGAGATCATGGGCAAAATTTCCGGGCCTTTTTGCAAAACAATTTTGCGGCCGGCCTTGATTACTTCCGCCGAAGCGCCCTTCGGCAGCAGAACCCCGAATTCTTCTCTCAGCTTTTCCAGGCCTTCTAAAAAAAAGAAGCGGGCCAAAATCGAGGCGGCGGCGACCACCGGGTCGGCTTCGGCCTTGGTCCTTTGGGTCAGATCGATCTGCAGTTTTTTGCTTTTGAGCGCATTTTCCAAAACATTTTCGGAAGCAAACTGGTCGATAAGCGCTTTGCGGCAGCCGGTTTTTTTTACCAGGTTTTCAATGACGGTGGCGTGCCCCCAGGCTAGCAGGCGGTTGAGGTTTTGAAAGCGCTGATAGAGGTCGTTGTAGGTTTTCGGATAAAGGATCAAGGGCGAAAAAACGGTTTCCTTTTTCAGCCTTTGGGCCATTTTGACAATTGAGCTGTCCGAGAGCTTTTTGCTGTCCTGGACTCCGATTTTCACAAGATTATCAAGGCCGGCTTTATCAGAATAAACGGCCACCACGCAAAGCGGGCCGAAAAAATCCCCCTTGCCGGCTTCGTCCACGCCGATCCGGGGCTCCGGATCAAGCTTGATTTCCGGATGGGTGAAGGCCAGGTCGTGCAAGATTTCCGGCTCTAAATAAAACTCCAAAAACTCCTGGATTTTTCCGCCCTGGACAACCAAAGAGCCGGATTCGTAGAAAGTACAGGTGAGGCCCGGTTTTCGGGCGGAAAAAAATGTATAGGGGGGGGTCGCGATTTGAAAGCCCTGCTGCCGGAGGTCTTCCAAAAGCCTGTCTTTGAGCTTCGGATCAATTTTTGTGGTGAAAGAACTTTTTTTCGACATATACTTAAAATACGGTTTTTTGTGGAAAAAAACAAGAATTTCACGGAAAATCAATTTTTACAACGAGGGGGAGCCCCATGAGTATCGATTTGAAAGGTTTGGGACAGATGTTCAAAGAAAAGCGTGAGGAAATGCACCTTTCTTTGAAAGAAATCGAAAATGCCACTTCCATCCGCATTTCTTATTTGCAGGCGATTGAAGAGGGCAGCGCTGAAAAGCTGCTTTCCGGGGTGTATATCCTGGGCTTTATCAAACAGTACGGCGGTTTTCTGGGTATTGATGCGGAAAAGATCATCAAACAGAACCCCCGCGCTTTTATGTTTCCCGCCGTTCGGCCGGAGTTCGACTACGGCCTGGGCACTCTGGATATCAGGGGGCCGAGGGGCGGCAGCGAAAAGTGGCGCTCCAATTTGCTGTGGATGGGCCTGGGAGTGGGCTTTCTTTTTTTAGCCTGGCTCTTTGCCCGCTTTTTGGGCCTCTGGAAATAGCCGCTTGTAAAAAAACTCCTTGAGTTTTATGATCCGTAATTAGGCAATTATATGATAGGCAGCTCTATGGAAGAAAAGAGCCTGGGCGATTACCTTCTTTTAAAAGAACTGGGCAGCGGTTCTTTCGGAGTGGTTTTTTTGGCCGAGCACCGGTTCTTGAAAAAGAAATACGCCTTGAAGCTGCTTTCGGACGAGTTTTCACAAAACAGCGCGTTCATTGCCCGCTTTGAAAAAGAGATCGGCGCCTTGGCCTTTTTAGACCATCCGGCCATTTTAAAGCTCCACAATATCTCCTGCGACAAAGGTCAATACTTTCTGGTTTCGGATGCTTTAATCGACCATAACGAGAAAAGCGCTACCCTGGAGCGGTTTTTGTCAAAAAAAAACCGGCTGCTCGGAGAAAAAGAGATCGAGATGATTTTAAAGCAGGTGGCCTCGAGTCTGGACTATGTGCACGAGCTGACCATTTTAGGCGAAAAGCTGGTTCACCGCGGCTTGAAATTAAATAATATTTTTGTGCAGGAGGGTGAAGGGGCCCCGCAGGTGCGGGTGGCCGATTTCGGCCTGGCCCGTCTTCTTGGAGAAAAACGGCTTCTGGCCAAAAGCTACGAAGCTTTTTTGGAAGGGCAGGATAAGGGGCTGTTTTTGGCCGACCTAGCTTTTCTGTCTCCCGAGCAAAAAAGCGGAGAAGAAAAAAACATCACGGTCAAAAGCGACGTCTACGCCTTTGGGGTTTTGGCTTACTACCTGATTACCCGAAGGTGGCCGGAGGGCTATTTTGAGCTGCCTTCCAACATTGCACCTGAATACCGGCTGAACTGGAACCGGCTGATCTGCCAGTGTCTTTCTTCCGATTACCGCCGCCGCCCGGAAAGGCTGACCGAGGCCATGAACACCCTGCTTTCGGAAGAAAGCGGCCACGCTTCTTCCTTAGATGTGCTTTCCTGGGAAGAAGTGGAAAAAAAAGTCGAAAACGCCATGCAGATGTCCTTTGAATTTCTGCCCAAAGAAGAAAAAAACCCGAAAACTGAAAACCTGGTCCCGGAGAGTGAAAAAAACGAAGAGCGTTCTTTAAAGCCGCTGATCGGGCCCAGCCAGATCGAAAGGCCGCTTTATGAGCCGGATCCCGGAGCTATTTTTCAAAAAGAGCTGAATGTTTCCCACTATGAACCGGTAAAAACGGAATTCCGGGAGGTCGAGCCGCTTTTAACCGAGATGGTGATTATTCCCGGCGGCGCTTATAAAAGAGGCTCTCTGAACGGATCGAGGGACGAGCTGCCGGTGCATACAATTAAAATTTCTTCGTTCGCTTTGGACATCCATCCGGTGACCAATGAGCAGTTCCAGCGTTTTCTTGAGGCTCTCGGCGGCGAAAAAGATGCCAATAACAACGATGTTATCCGCCTGCGGGATTCCCGAATTAGAAAAATCGGCGGCCAGCTTTGTATTGAGTCCGGATATTTGAAACATCCGGTGGTCGGCGTTACCTGGTATGGAGCGGCCGCTTTTGCCAAATGGGTCGGCAAACGGCTGCCGACCGAGGCCGAATGGGAGATCGCTTCCATGGGCAATTTGGAAGACGCCCTTTATCCAACTGGACTAAAGATCGACCACACCCAGGCTAATTTTTTCAGCTCCGACACGACAGCGGTCATGAGCTATCCGCCGAACGGCTATGGCCTTTACGACATGGTCGGCAATGTCTACGAATGGTGCCTGGACTGGTATGCTTATAATTATTACGAAACGGCCTCGCAGGAGCCGGAAAACCCCAAAGGCCCGCCCCAGGGCGTTTACCGTGTTTTGCGCGGCGGCTGCTGGAAAAGCTTAAAAGAGGATCTGCGCTGCGCCCACCGCCACCGCAATAATCCCGGCGCTTTCAACAGCACCTATGGCTTCCGCTGCTCGGCCGATGTTTCTTAAAGCTGCGGTCTAATTTTGGATTTTGAATTTTTTCCTGTTTAGATTTTTTTTTCTTGTATTTTTTTTTAAGCTGCCCGGTCTTTTTTTGTGAAAACACAGGAGCGGTTTTTTTACAGCTAAACTCCGGATTTTTGAATTTGGAAAAAAGTATGGAAATCATGGCAGAAGGCCAGATCATGGAGTTTTCGGGTCATTTCCCCAATCTGTTGTTTGCCTTCCGAGCCCATATAATGGCGGATAAGATCCTGAGGTTTAAAACCGTTGGGTAAAAGTGCGTTGTAAGTCGGCGGCAGGTTATGGACAGGCGTTTGATTTTGGTAGACAATTTCTGAAAAAAGGTCCTGGTCGCCGAAAAAAAGATGGTTGTTTTTCGGAACGGCTTTGGCCCAGGCTTCAATGGTTTTAGAGCCGTGGATGTAGGCAACGACGCCGCTATTATAAAGGAGCTGGTCTTTTTGGGTTAATTTAAAACGGCGGTGGATTTTTTGCGAGGCCGCATCTTCAGGCATGCAGGCAATTTCAAAGTTTTCCAGGGCTTGGAAGAGCGGCTCCAAAGGGCCGCGGATCTGGCAGTCGATGTCCAGCCAAAGTGTTTTTTGATAGGGGCTTTGCAGCATGGCCAGCGGCTTTTGAAACCAGCATTTGCGCATTTGGGGCTTAAAAGCGCCGTACCATTTCCGCCAGTCTTGCATTAAATTTTGATCGATAAGTTTTTCTGCGGTCATAAAAGGGGCAATGGATTTCAACCGGACCAGGGAGCCTTTTTCACGGCACCATTTTTGGGCCTTTTTCGAAAGGCCGAAATCGACAAAGGTCACCGGATAGCTGTTATGGGAAGCATAAAAGTGCCACCACCAGGGTAAAATCCATTCCAGCTTGGAGGAAAGGGCGACCAAAACGCCGTGTCCGGCCGTGATTGCGGGCCATCTGATCCAGGCGGAATAGGGTTTTAACGGCATCGGCCTTCTTCGGTTTTTGGGTTCTTTTAAACTGGTTTAGCCAAGTTTTGGCTTAAGGTCAAATCTTTTATTCCTAAGCTAAAAAAACTTTTTAGGCCAAAAGGAGAACCCGCTTTGCCGTTTGGAAATGGCGCCGGGGGCGCTTTAATACTTCCGGCTTTAGTACGAAAATCTGCGTCATGGAAAGCGGCCTTCCAAAATATGGCAAAGGGCGGCCCAACCCGGCTATTCACCGCTTATACTGCCGAAGGCAGCGGTTTGCTCCGGCCGGTTAAAAAAACTTTCGTTCGGAGCGGTTTTTTGGTAAAATTCAACTTTTTTAAAAAAGAAGGCCTTTTTAATTTTTTAAGCTGTTTTAAGCTTCAGGCCTTTTTAAATTAATTTTTTTAAAAACAGGGAACAAGTGGAGCTTTTTTTATTAAGGCCGCGCGGCTTTTGCGCCGGCGTCATCCGGGCCATTCAGACGGTGGAAAAAGCGCTGGAACTTTTCGGCCCGCCCGTTTTTGTCAAACACCAGATTGTCCATAACCGGCAAGTGGTGCAAAAACTTGAGGCCGCGGGAGCGGTTTTTGTCGAAGATCTCAAAACGGTTCCCGAAGGCTCGTATCTGATCTATTCGGCCCACGGAGTGGCGCCCCAGGTGCGGCGGGAAGCAAAAAAGCGTCATTTGAAAGAGATCGATGCGACTTGCCCTTTGGTGGAAAGGCTTCATCTGGCAGCGGCGAGCTATGCTAAAAAAGGCTACCGGATTATTTTGATCGGCCACTTTGGACATGTAGAAATCCAGGGGATCAAGGCTGAGGCTAAAGAAGCGGCGGCGGTAGTGGAAAATGAAGGGGATTTGGCACAGCTGAATTTCCCTCCCGGACAAAAACTTTTTTATCTGACCCAGACTACTTTGGGACTGGAAGAAGCGGAAAAGATGCAAGCGCTTTTAAAAGCCCGCTATCCCGGGATCGAAACGCTTAAGCGGTCTTCGGTCTGCTATGCGACCTTTAACCGTCAAACCGCGCTTAAAGCGGTCCTGGACCTGGTTGATTTGGTTTTGATCGTCGGCGACAAGAGCTCTTCTAATTCCAACCGCCTCAAAGAGCTGGCAGAAGTCAGAAAACCGGCTTTTTTAATTCAAACCGCGGCCGAGATCCATCCCGGTCTGTTAAAGGGAGTGGAAAAAATTGCTTTGAGTGCCGGCGCTTCTACGCCCGAAGAAGAAGTGCAAAAATGCAAAGCCAGGCTCATTTCCCTGGGCGTGGACAAAGTTGTGGAAAAAAGTTTTTTTCAGGAAAAGGTTCTTTTCCCCCTGCCCGGCGGCCTTTAAGAGCTTAAAGTCGGACAAAGGCGGAGGGCGGCATTTTGCAAGAGCTCTTGCGTATAACGGTGTTTTGGCTGCCGGAAAAGCTCTGGGGCGGGCTGGTTCTCGACGATCCGGCCGTTTTGCAGCACGGCGATTCGATCGGCGAAGGCCCTGACCATGGCCAGATCATGCGAAATGAAAAGATAGGTTAAAACAAAGGCTTTTTGCAGCTCTTTTAATAAGCTGATCGTGGAAAATTGCATTGCCAGGTCTAAAGCGCCGAAAGGTTCGTCCAGAATTAAAAAAGAGGGTTTTAAAGCCAGGGCCCGGGCCAAAGCGACCCTTTGGGCGCCGCCGCCGCTCAGCTCGTGGGGATACTGGTTTTGGCAGCTTAAGGGAAGCCGGACCTGCTCGAGCAGCTCTTTGATTTTGCACTCCGCCTTGATCCGGTGGATCAAAAAAGGCTCTTTCAGCAGTTCTTTGACGGTAAAATGGGGATTGAGCGAAGAAGCGGGGTTTTGAAACACCATTTGCATTTTTAAGCGCAGCCGGTGGAAGTCTTTGAACGGCAGGCCCAGGATCTCCCGGCCTTCAAAAAAAACTTTTCCGGAAGAAGCCGGGACCAGCCGTAAAATGGTTTTGGCCAGAGTCGTTTTGCCGGCGCCGGAGCGGCCGATCAAAGCGGTTGTCCGGCCTTTTTCCAAAGCCAGGGACAGGCAGCTGAGCACTTCGGTTTTGTTTTTTTTTAAAGCATAGCTTTGGCTGAGCTGTTTACAAACCAAAAGAGGGGTCATGGGCGCTCCTGTGCTGTCTGGTAGAGAAAGCAGGCCACCCGGCCATCGGAAAAAGTGAAAATCGGCGGTTTGTTTTGAAAGCAGGGCTGGAAGGCCTTCGGGCAGTGGCGGTAAAAAGGGCAAAGGCCCGGGTTGGGAGTTTTTGCTTCGAAATCGGGTTTGTTCGCCAGGACTGTTGCAGCCGAAGGTTTTTGCAAGGTTAAAAAAGCATCGAACAAGAACTTGGTATAGGGATGTTTCGGCCGCTTGAACAGATGTTTTGCTGCGCCTTCTTCAACCAGGCTTCCGCCGAGCATAATGATTAGACGGTCGGCCAGGGAAGCGGCCAGGTGGAGGTTGTGGGTTATTAAAAAAATGCTCAGGGCGGTTTTTTGCTTTTGCTCTTTTAACAGGCGGACTGCCCGGTTTTGGGCTTCGGCGTCTAAAAAAGTGGTCGGTTCGTCAGCGATTAAGAGCTGTGGTTTTAAAGCCAGGGCCATCAGCATTAACAAACGCTGGCGTTCGCCGCCGCTCAGCTCATGGGGATATTTGCTAAGATAAGCCGGGTTTAAGCCGAGCTTTTTAAGCCACAGGAGCTGTTCGCTTTCAGATATTCGGGCTTTTTCCCAAAGCTGTTTTCGGACTTTTAAAAGGGGGTTGAGGCCGGTAAACGGATCTTGGAACAAATAAGCGATCTTTCCACGGTTTTTTTTGATTGCCGATCGGGAAAAAAGGTCGCGGCCCTGAAAAAAGACCTTGCCGGCAACGGAATTTCCGGGGTTTAATTTGGTCAGGGCCTGGGACAAAACGGTTTTTCCGGCCCCGCTTTCGCCGATTAAAGCGACGGTTTCGTTTTCGAAAAGCTCGAACGAGGCCGCCTTGATAACGGGAAGGCCCTGGATTTCGACGGAAAGGTTTTCGACTTCAAGGAGCTTTGGCAAATAATTTCTCCTTGGGATGAAAAGCCTGGCTTAAAGCATCGCCGATCAAATGCAGGCTTAGAAGGATCAGGAACAGCACCAGGGCCGGAAACAG